>NZ_RZQY01000105.1:0-12972 GCF_003998575.1 Mesorhizobium sp. M7A.F.Ca.CA.001.10.2.1
TCTCCACCGTGAGGCGACCGCCGTGTTTTTGCGCCAGCCATTCAAGGTTCTGCTCGACGCCCGGACGGCTGAGATTGTCGATCACCAGTACCGGCTCGCCATCCGACAACAGGCTGTCGGCGAGGTTCGATCCTATGAAGCCGCTGCCGCCGATGATGGCGACCGGCGCGTCGCGTCGATTGCGTGTGTTCATGAGACCAACCCGCGTTCTTCGAGCTCGCGCTTCATGTCGGCGCCGCGGTCGACGGCGGACGTGTTACGCACCCAGGAAACGAACTCGCCGAGCGAATTCTCCAATTGCCGCACCGGCTCGAAACCGAGCAACTCACGGGCCTTGGAAATATCGGCGAAGCAGTTGCGGATATCGCCGGAGCGGGCTTTGCCGAGCAGTTCCGGCGAGCGATTCGGTGTCCCCATGGCCTCGGCCAGCAATCGCGCGACTTCGCTGATCGCATAGGCGCGGCCGCTGCCGATGTTGATGACATGACCCTTTGCCTGGCGTTGCTGCAGAGCAAGGCGAAAGGCGCGGGCGACGTCCTGCACATGGACGAAATCGCGCTTCTGTTCGCCATCCTCGAAGATCATTGGCCGTTGGCCGTTGGCGAGACGCGAAGCGAAGTTGGCCAGCACGCCGGTATAGGGATTCGACAACGCCTGGCCGGCGCCGAAGACATTGAACAGGCGCAGCGCGACCGCATCGATGCCATAGGCCTCGCCGAAGATCAGCACGGCGCGTTCCTGGGCGTATTTTGTCAGCGCATAGATGGAGGCGAGATCGACCGGCTTTTCTTCGTCCGTCGGCAGCGGCGAGAGGGCGTCTCCACCTGGCGACAGCGGGTTCCATTGCCCGCTCCTGATGTCGCTCGCCTTGCGCCGAGCATTGTCGATACGCCGGCCGTCTGGCGTTGCATAGAGCCCTTCGCCATAGACGCTCATCGACGAGGCGACGACGATCCGTTCGACCGGGTGCTTGATCAATGCTTCAAGTAGCGTTGCGGTGCCGAGATCGTTGGCGCCGACATAGCGCGCGATCTCATACATCGATTGCCCGACGCCGACTTCCGCCGCCAGATGAATGACCGCGTCAACGCCATCCAGCGCATTGGCGACCGCCTCCCGGTCTCGGACATCGCCCTTGATCAGCTCGGTCCCGGCGGGAAGCGCGACGGCTTCGCCCGCATGCACCTGCTCCAGCAGCGCATCGAGGATGCGAACCGAATAATCCTGCTCGACGAGTTCCTGTGCGACATGCCGGCCGATGAAGCCGCAGCCTCCTGTAACCAATATGCGTTTCACGACGACTCCTCAGACAAGTAACCTCGGCGCCCCGAACTTTTCGGCAAAAGGTTTGTTCCCTTGCTTCAACAAAGTTCCTTTGGCGGACTTCGTTGGGAGCCGGCATCGCGATCACGGCGCGGTGCTGGAACATTGACGCCCTTGTGCTGTTAGGACGCCCGACAGCCCGCGTGTCCGCCGATGATCAAAGGAGATTTCAATGTCTCAGTCGCAAACGACCACGAACCATGACGAAATTCGCAAATGGGCCGAGGAGCGGGACGGCCGGCCGGCGGTGGTGCGCACCAAAGGCGAGGGCGGTATCCTGCGGATCGACTTCGGCGAGCCCGAGGAAGCATTCGAGCCCATCGAATGGGACGAGTTCTTCCGGATATTCGACGAGAATGATCTGGCCTTTCTGTATCAGGCCAAGACCGGTGAGGGGAAAGCCAGCCGTTTCAACAAATTCGTCGAGCGCAATCAGAAGGGCTGATGACGCAGGCCAAGCGGCCGATCTGTACGGCCAAGTTTTCGAGATGTGGTGAACAATGACGGCCCCGCGGCTTGGCACTTCAGCCTGAGAGGCCTTGGAGGTAAAACTAATGCATCAGTTTTGCGCCGCGGGTTTTCGCCATCTCTCGCATGATGCCGTTGAGCCAGTTTTCAGTGGATTGACCAAGCTGTCTGCGGTCGACATCCCGGATCGCTTGCTCGAGCGTCCTCTCGACGAGCCGATCCGATGCGTCGACGTCTCCCAGCAAAAGGCGCGCCGCAAGTCGCAGTTTGGGCAAAAGCGCGAAGACGTCGTCGGACGGGTCCGGTACGGAGGTCGCCCGTCCCGATGCCTGCGGGGGAAAGAGTGCGTTGAACACGGCCTGGCTGCCCGAGGATTTCCGCAAATTGCTGGCGTAGCGGAGATGATCGGGAATGGCGATGTCGTCATCGCCACTGAAGAACACGAAGGGGACACCCCGGCGCATCAACTCATCGGCGATTGGAAACACGCGTCGGCCATTGAGATTGACGTCGAGAATTGCAGCTTCGGCCGTCCCGGTGTGTTTGGAAGCCTGTTCGACAGTTGCAGCGGGACCAAGGATTATGGCGCCCATATTGCTGAAAAACCGCGCAAGATCTCCCGCCATCGTCCATTCGTCTTCGACTATCAGAATATGCAGCCCCCGCAGGTCGCGCACGTCGTCATCCTTTCTTGGAACGGAGGTTAGAATGCAGCGGATTTGCTTTCCGAATTCTGTCATCCAAGGCCGCCTGCAACCGTTTCGCAAGCGTCAGCATGCGATCCGGGACGGGCCCCGCATGGGAAGCTTCGAGCGATCCAGGCGCTCCTGATACCACCGGCGTCGGGAGTTTTATGTCAGCAGATCGTTTTGCCATTGAACCACCATTGATATCGGGTTCAACGTCATCTCTGACGTCTTGTTCCATCCGTCTTGCGCGCTATATGGTTGTGTCCTGTTCGATCCGGCCTTGAGGAGACTTCATGTCGGGTCGGCGAAAGGGGGACATGCCGTGACTGCCCGATCGACTAGATTTCCCATCGTGGGCATAGGCGCGTCCGCGGGCGGCATTCCCGCGATGGAGGGCCTTTTCAAGGGCGTGACCGGCCAGCCCGGCATGGCGTTCGTCATCATCACGCATCTCAGCCCCAACAGGGAGAGTCTGTTGCATGAGGTTGTCAGCCGCTACACCGAGATGCCTGTTTCGGTGGTCGAGGATGGCACGGTGGTTCAACCTGACCACGTCTATGTGATGCCGCAAAACGTGACATTGGCCATTGAATCGGGGGTGCTGCACCTGCGTCGGCCCAATGGGCTTACCCAGGAGCGCAAGCCCATCGATATCTTCTTCAGCGCACTGGGTGAAGACCAGGGCGAATATGCCGTCGGCGTTATCCTGTCGGGCGGTGATTCCGATGGAACCCTGGGCGCCAAGGCCATCAAGGAGCGGGGCGGGTTTATCGTCGCGCAAGCGCCGGACGGCTACGGGCCGCGCAATCCCGACATGCCGCAGAGCGCTATTGCCAGTGGGCTCGTCGATGTCGCAGTGACTGCCGAGGAGATCGGGGCGAAGCTGGAGGCTTTCGCCCGCGGCTTCGACACGCTGGACGGGTTGGCGGAAGACGATGGCGATGAAACGCCCGACATCGACAAGGTGCGAGAACAAATCTACGCCATTCTGCGCAGCCACTCCGGCCATGACTTCTCGGGCTATAAGACCAAGACGTTCCTGCGCCGCGTGAAGCGACGCATGCAGATCGCCCAGGTCCATTCCATCAGCGGCTATATAGACTGGCTGAAGAAGGATGCTCGCGAGGTGATGAACCTTTTTCGCGATCTGCTGATCAACGTCACCAACTTCTTTCGCGACCCCGATGCCTTCGAGTTGCTCGGGCGAAAGATCATACCGCAGCTGTTCGAGGGCAAGACCGCCAGCGACACCGTCAGGGTCTGGGTTCCGGGATGCGCCACGGGCGAGGAGGTGTTCTCCATCGGCATCCTGCTGCGCGAACACATGGAGACGCTTACGGTCGTTCCGCGCGTCCAGATATTCGCCACCGACATAGACGAGCCGGCGCTGGCGGTGGCGCGGGCGGCACGCTATCCGGAAGCCTTGCTGCAAGGTCTTTCTCCTGAACGCAAGCAGCGGTTTTTCAACGGTGATGGCGAGAGCTATGTCCTCAGCAATGAGGTGCGCGAACTGTGCATCTTCTCGCCGCACAGCGTCATTCGCGATCCACCCTTCTCGCGCATGGATCTGGTCTCCTGCCGCAATCTGCTGATCTATTTCGGCCCGACCATCCAAAATCGCGTCATCCCTGTCTTCCATTATGCGCTGAAGCCCGGCGGATACCTTTTCCTCGGCACCTCCGAAAGCGTCGGGCAGCACGACGATCTGTTCGCCACCGTCGACAAGAAGCATCGCATCTTCCAGGCGCGGGAGCATGCCTCACCGCACATCAGACTGCCGGCCCTGATCGGAGAAAGCCATTCCAGCGTCTTCCCATCCGAAAGTGCCGGCTCGAAGAAGGGACTTGTCGGCTATCCCCTGCGGCAGGCGGTCGAGGCGCAGGTGCTGGAACGGTTCGCGCCGCCGCATGTCCTGGTCAACGCCGAGGGCGATGTCGTCTATTATTCGGCCAGGACCGGCAGATATCTCGAAGCGCCACAAGGGATTCCCAGCCGGCAGTTGCTGACGATGGCAAGGCGTGGGTTGCGGCTGGACCTCCGCGCCGCACTGCGCGAAGCGACGACCACGCGCCGCACAGTGGTGCGGGAAAACCTCACCGTGGAGGAAGACGACGAGCGGGTCCAGCCGATCAGGCTGACGATCGAGCCGCTCGCCGAACGCGGCAATGGCGAGCCGCTCTACCTTGTCCTTTTCGAGCCGTCGGGGCCGACCCAGGCCCGGTCCAACGAAGATGGCGGCAGTCGTGACAGTGACAGCACCGCCGATCTCGAGCGGGAACTGCGCGATACCAGAGAGCGCCTGCAATCGACGATCGAGGAGTACGAGACCGCGCTGGAGGAGGTGAAATCGTCGAACGAGGAACTCGTCTCCGTCAATGAGGAGGCGCAATCCACCAACGAGGAACTCGAAGCCTCGAAGGAAGAGATGCAGTCGCTCAACGAGGAGCTCAACACGATCAATGCCGAGTTGACGGCCAAGATAGAAGAGCTCGACCACGCCAACGGCGATCTGCGCAACCTGTTCGAAAGCACCGACATCGCGACTATTTTCCTCGACCGCAGCCTTGTGGTCCGCACTTTCACGCCGGCGGCGTCATCTTTCTTCAGCCTGCGCCCCTCCGATGTCGGCCGGCCGCTGACGGATCTGTCGAGCCAACTCGACTATCCCGAGTTGAAGCAGCACATCGACAAGGTGTTCGAGACGGGCGAGATCCTGAATCACCATCTGGCACGCGATGCCAGGGGCCTGTTCCACATGGTCCGCATCAATCCCTATCGCGACAAGGGCAACAGGATCCAGGGCGTGGTGGTGACACTTGTCGATGTCACCACGCTGGCACAGGCGGAAGAGCATCAGCAGGTGCTCATCTCGGAACTCAACCACCGGGTCAAGAACATGCTTGCGGTGATCGCCAGCATTGCAAGCCGCACGCGGGAAAGTTCTGATACGAAGGAGGAGTTCGCGGACGCGCTGATCGGTCGCCTGCATGCCATGTCGCGGGCCTACGGCCTGCTGACCCGGGAGAGATGGAAGGAAGCCTCGGTCAGGGAATTGCTCCAGCAGGAGCTCGAACCATTCGGCATCGAGCGGATCGAACTCGATGGCGAGGATGTCAAACTAGGTCCGCAACAGGGGCTTTCCCTGAGTATGGCCATTCATGAACTGGCCACCAACGCGGCCAAATACGGCGCTTTGTCAAAAACCGATGGCAAGGTCAGTGTGCAATGGTCGATCGAGGACGACAGTTTCACATTTGGCTGGCGAGAAAAGGACGGCCCTCTTGTAAAGGCGCCGTTGGACAACGGCTTTGGCCTGACCCTATTGCAGGGAGAAATCGGTTACAGGCTCGGCGGCCACGTCGAAACCGCGTTCCACAAGGACGGCCTCAGCGTCCAGATCGCGTTTCCGGCAAACCACAAGGAGGCGCCGTGAGCGACGACAAGCCGCGCGTTCTGGTGGTCGAGGACGAATGGCTGATCGCCGAAGACATCGCGTCACGCCTGCGTGCGGCGGGTTATCCGGTGATCGGCCCGGTCTCGTCGGCCGCCGCGGCTCGTCAGCTTATCGATGCAGGCAAAGCCGACGTGGCGCTGCTGGACATTCAATTGAACGGCGAAACAAGTCTGCCCGTGGCCGAAACATTGCTGGCTCGCGGCATCCCCTTCGCCTTCATGACCGGATTTGGGCCGCGCGACGTTCCCACACCCTTCCGAAACTGCAAATTCGTGCCGAAGCCGGCAGGCGACGCTGCACTTCTCAACACCCTGGCCGACCTGGCATCGCTTCGTCCCGACAAACACTCGCTGTGATTTCAAGAGGCCGGTTTCGATCAGTCCAGGGGCTTGTCCGTCGGCCGAGGCGTGGTGCTCGCCTGACGCGGCCGCCCGGCGTTGCGATTGGCAACCGGATTGTCCAGCGGCGCGGTCGACGGCCGGGATGTGCCTGCGGTTTTCGGCGTCTCCGGCTTGCCACCGGCATCGGTGCCATTGGCATCCCGCTTTGGGTGCGGCAGACTATCGGCGTTCGGAGACCGGACGCTAGGTTTGGATGTGGAATTCTCATTGGTCATGCAACACCTTCCTTTGCAGCCGGTGGGGCACGGCGGTCTCGCCGCCGTGAATTCTGCAGGTCAACCGCTGCCGCGATCGAAGGTTCCAGATCGCCAACGGGTCCGTTGCGGTTCACGGCAGCGAACTTGCTCAGGGCAGACCTGGTGCGAGAACCCGACGTCTCAGCCATGCGGTCGCATTACCACCTTGATGCAGCCATCCTGCTTGTCACGGAACGTCTTGTAGAGGTCCGGTCCCGCTTCGAGGTCTGCCCGGTGCGTGATCACGAAGGAGGGATCAATGTCGCCCTTCTGCACCATGGCGAGGAGCGGTTCGAGATAGCGTTGCGTGTGCGTCTGACCCATCCGGAAGGTCAGTCCTTTGTTCATGGCGGCGCCGAACGGAATATGATCGACGAGGCCGATATAGACGCCGGGCACCGAGATGGTGCCGCCTTTGCGGCAGGAGTAGATTGCTTCGCGCAATACATGCGGCCTATCGGTGCCGAGATAGACGGCAGCCTTGACCTTGTCGAGCATGGAGTCGGCACTGGCGGCGGGATCCGACTCGGTCCCGACACAGTCTATGCAGCGATCCGGACCGCGGCCATCGGTCATCGCCATCAAAGCGTCGTAGATATCGGAATTGCTGAAGTCGAGCGTCTCGGCCTTGCCGTGCTCGCGAGCCATCGCCAGCCGCTCCGGCACCTTGTCTATGGCAATGACGCGGCCGGCGCCGAGCATCCATGCGCTCTGGATGGCGAACTGACCAACCGGACCGCAACCCCAGATGGCGACGGTTTCGCCTGGCTCGATGCCGGCGTTTTCAGCTGCCATATAGCCGGTTGGAAAGATGTCGGAGAGGAACAGCACCTGTTCGTCGTCCATTCCCTCGGGCACCTTTATCGGACCGACGTCGGCGAAAGGAACGCGCAGATATTCGGCTTGCCCTCCCCAATAGCCGCCCACCAGATGCGAATAGCCGAACAGGCCAGCCGGGGATTGTCCCATCACTTCGGCAGCCTGTTTGGCATTGGGATTGGACCTGTCGCAAAGCGAGAACAGCCCCTTCTGGCAAAACCAGCACTCGCCGCATGAGATGTTGAAAGGCACCACGATGCGGTCGCCCTTTCTGAACTTCGAATGGCCGCTGCCGACTTCCACGACCTCGCCCATCGTCTCGTGTCCGAGCACATCGCCCGATTTCATCGTCGGCATATATCCGTTCATCAGATGCAAGTCCGAGCCGCATATGGCGCAACAGGTGACTTTGATGATGACGTCGCGATCATCCTCGATGGCCGGATCAGCCACCTGGTCGCATCGAATGTCGCCTTTGCCGTGCCATGTGAGCGCTTTCATGATGGTGCTCCTGCTTGGAGATTTTTTGGTTTGCTTGAAGGCCGAAGGTCAGTCTTTGGACGCTGAACCCGGCTCGGCCATCTTGCGATGCTGTTCGGCCAGCGTGCCTGCCGGCGTCACATGCGCTGCGGCGACCTGCAGCTTGTTCTTCCAACCGCTGATGATTTGTTCCTCACCGTCCATCATCGCCTCGTAGCCTGCTTTGGCGACATCGGCGGGATTGTCCTTCTCATCGGTGCCGACCTTGGTATCCATCATTTCGGCGCGTTCGAAGAACCGCGTCTGCGTTGCCCCGGGCATCAGCACGGTGACTGTGACCCCTGTGTCCTGCAACTCATGACGCAGTGCGATCGAGAAGGAATCGATGAATGCCTTGGTGCCGTTGTAGACCGCCTGGAAAGTGCCGGGCATGAAACCAGCGATCGATCCTGTGAAGAGGATGCGGCCTCGGCCGCGGCGTGCCATCCTGGCTCCGAGTTGATGCGCGAGATAGACGGTCCCGGTGATGTTGGTGTCGATGATGCGGCGGATTTTTTTCCAATCCTGATCGACGAAACCACGGCCGAGTCCACGTCCGGCGTTCAGGAACAACAGGTCGACATCGCGATCGCCGATCCCGGCGATCAAACGATCGACACCCTCCTCGGTCGCCAGATCGGCCTCGATGGCTTCGACGGTCACATCATGCGAACCGAGCGCCGCGGCAGCCTGCTGGATCGCGGGCTCGTCGGCGGCTATGATCAGGTGGTAGCCGTCCTTGGCGCACAGTTTGGCGAGTTCCTTGCCGATGCCGCTTGAGGCGCCCGTCACCACGGCCAACTTTTCATTCGTCATCACGTCCTCCGAACTTCGCTTCGGCCGAACCACTGTCGGGGCTGATTGTTCCGTGCGGGATGATGCGCGGCTGTATGCGGGCCGTGACAACGATTTGTCCTTGAGTTCATCCAAGCCATGAACAGCGGCGCGTGGAGAGGTGGAACAACTTAGGTCTACTTAGGTCTACGCGAGTTCGACATCCGTGCAGCGTCGTTGCTCCCCTTGTTTGATGCTGCACGATCGGGTCCCCCTCAGCCTGATCCAGCCCGCGCGTCCCTGCTCGGGAAGCGCGGGCTTTCCCGTGAGTTCGGCTGCCATGTTTTTAAGTTCTGGTGGGAACAATGTACCCGTTTGGCAGTTCGGCGCGCAGGAGGAACAGAATGCAATACGCCGAAGAAATCGCGCTCAGGCGCGTAAAGATGCTGGTCGAACAATATGTCGTCGCCAGGAGCAGGAGATATGATTTCGTCTCGACGGAACTTGCCTGCAAGGCCATTCGCCAGGTCGTACGAAGCCCGATCGAAGACGCCGAACTGGACCATTTGCTGGCTAGAAGCGCGGTCAAACAAGGGCTCTCGGTGCGGTTCGACCGGATAGGTCATTGGCAGGCGGCTTCGCCCGGACTCAGCCAGGAGAAATCAGCATGAGGGCAGTGCTTTTGATGTCGGCGGCATTGCTCGCCTTGGCGGGGTGCAACGACAATGCCGATCCAGCCAAGTCCAAGACGGATACTACGAACAGCCAGCCGGTCGACAAGAATCCCACGACGGACACCAACCCAACACCGCAGACCAGCACCGGCGGCGACCAGCAAGGTACGCAGCCAACCCAGCCGGCATCTCCCAAGCCAAGTGGTGGCTAGGCCTATGGAGCGACGCAACGCAATAATCTCGCTGGTGATAGCGGCGGTCATCATTGTTGGTTTCGTCGTGGGCTTTTTCTACGTCGATATGGGCTGGCAGACCTCGCCGCTGAAACGCGCGCCGGAGCAGAACCAGGGCGGCAATGCCCCCGCGGATACCGCCCCGGCTGCCGGCGTCCAGAAAAATCCTAGGGAAAACACGGAAATGCCGGGGCAGCAGTGATCGACGGCCGGCAGCAACAGGCGAGGCGACGTCGCGGTGACGGTGCCGAAGTGAGTTCGATACAGCACGGATCTGGAGTGTGGATGATGGGCATCCTTTCCGACCTCGACAAGAAACTGACGGACAATATGTACGAGCATGGCAGCGAATTCACCGATGCGGTTTCGGATCTGCCCGAAGCAGTCGTTGAAGCGGTCGAACGGCTGATGTTTTTCATCCAGCCCGACGCGCGCGACACAGTCAGAACTCAGGTTCTCGGCCTCATTCACGAATACAGAATCCAAGACGCTCCGAACGGGGATCGCCCCGCCTGACCTTCAGCTTACGCTGATGCGGCAATTGAAACCGATCGGGACCTGGCTCGCCGCCGCGTGCTCCGGATCGGCGGGCGCGGTCGTTGACGGACCCGACGAGTGCTCTAGATCAGATTTACGCCGGCCACGGTTTTGTTGGGTCGGGGGAGACTATTCGGTGGCGCACGAGACGCCTGATTTGATCGTTAGACGCCGCTATCTCAGGCTCGAGTGCTTGTGCTTGCTGTTGATGATGTTGTCGGCATGCTCATCTTCCGATCAGATCGAGCAGCAATCACGAACAGCGGCCTCCGCATCGCAGACTGTATTGATGGCGCTGGACGCCTGGGCGGCAGGGGCGGCGCCGACCGCATACACGGCGGGTACGCTGCAATCGATCGGCAAGACGCTTGCCGATGCCGGGGAGCAAATCCGGTCCGCCGAAACCAGTGAACCCGCCGAGCAAGCTTCGCTGACGAAGGCAGTCAACGATTTGTCGGTCGCGGTGGCGCGTGCAGAGGCCGGATTGCAGGCGGGCGACCGGCCGGAAGTCCAAGATGCGCAACAGGATATACGGCTGGCGTCGCGTTCGCTCGCTACCGCCTACGCCAAATACTTCGCGCCAAAGCCATGAAGAAGCTCATGGAAATATCCCTCGGCGTCGTCACCAGCGTCGGCGGCTTCCTCGAAGTTGGGTCCATGGCGACAGCGGCGCAGGCAGGCGCGATGTTTGGCTTCCAGTTGATCTGGGCGGTGGTGCTCGGCACCATCTGCATCATCTTCCTTGTCGAAATGTCCGGCCGGTTCGCGGCCGTGAGCCATCACACGATCTCCGACGGCATCCGCGAGAGATTCGGCTTCAACGTCTTTCTATGGCCGTTGCTTGCCGCCCTGCTGGTCAATTTCCTGGTGCTGTCCGCCGAGATCGGCGGCGTCGCCATTGCACTCGAATTTGCCACCGGCATAGGCTTCCAGTGGTGGGCACTGCCGGTGGCTTTGCTGGCGTGGCTGCTGCTTTGGAAAGGCACGTTCGGCTTCATCGAGAAGGGCGTATCTATTCTCGGTCTGGTGACGCTGTGTTTCGTCGTCGGAGCGGTGATGCTGAGACCCGATTGGACGGCAGTCGCAAGGGGCGCCGTGCCTTCGCTGCCGGTCCACGATGCCGCCAATTACTGGTTCATGGCGGTCAGCATTCTCGGCGCCTCGATATCGCCCTACCTCTTCATGTTCTATTCCTCGGGGGCCATCGAGGACCGGTGGGACAAAAGCTATCTCGGAGCCAACCGGGCCATAGCGGGGTTGGGCATGACTTTCGGGGGGACCATCTCGATCGGCGTGTTGATCGTGGCCGCTCTCGTGCTCGCCACGCATGGCGTCACCCAAGTGGATGACTATCACCAGTTGCCGTTGATGCTGATACCTATATTCGGCTTCTGGGGCTTCGTGCTGTTTGTTGCCTCCCTCGCCATTGCCTGCTTCGGCGCCGCACTAGAGGTCGGGTTGCAACAGGCCTATCTTGTGGCCCAGGGTTTCGGCTGGAATTGGGGCGAGGATCGCAAGCCGCGCGACGATCCGGGTTTCAGCGCCACCTACACGATATCATTGCTTTTGGCGGCTATTCCCATCGCGCTTGGTCTCGATCCGCTGAGGCTCACCATCTTCTCCATGGCGCTGACGGCAGCCAGCCTGCCGCTGACGGTCGTCCCATTTCTGTTTCTGCTGAACGACAAACGTTATGTCGGCGAGCATCGCAATGGCATTTTGTCGAATGCCGCCGTCATCTTCATCATCGCGCTCGGCTTCGTACTGGCGGTGGTGACCATCCCGCTGCAGATATTCGGAGGCACATGATGAAGTTGCTGCGTGATCTCCTCGACAAGCAGGTGGTCGACCGCGAGCAGATCAAGATCGGCAAGGTCGACGGGCTGGTGGCGGAGTTACGGCCTGGCAAGCCGCCTCGGATCATTGCCATCGAGCTCGGCTCCATCACCCTGGCACGTCGCCTCGGCGCACGGCCTGGGCGGTGGATGGCGCGGCTCGCGGTCAAGCAGCATGGCGAGCCCCATCGGATCGCCTGGCACAAGGTAAAAGATATCGGCATCGATATCGAGTTCGACATCGATGTGCGAGAAACGTCGATCTTCGCCTGGCAGGACTGGTTGCGCGACCATGTCATCGGGCGCATTCCGGGAGCTTGATGATGACCACCGTCAATCTTGAGCATCTGGCTGGGCGACGCGTACTCTCGCAGCGCGGCAAGAATGTCGGCTATATCGAGGAGATCCACGCCGAACGGGATGGTGACGATTTCGTCGTCACCGAAATCCATGTCGGGGTCTACGCCGCTTTCGAGCGCCTCTCGGCCTCGGCCATAGGCGTGGCAGTGCTGGATCTTTTCCGATTGCGCCGCCGCGGCGGTCTATATCGCATCCCTTGGAACAAGCTCGACATTTCCGATCCCGCGCGACCGCGGCTGCTGTGCCCAATGACCGAACTCTCGGGCATGAAGGGCGCACCAGACCTCCAGGAATAGGTCGTGGTGCCGCATCGTCGGGATCATTCTCAGCGCAGCATGCCTGCCGTCAGGAAAACCACGGCTGCTATCAAAACGACAGCTGCAATTACCAACACCGGCCAGTTGCCGCCGGGCCGCAGTTCCGGCTCGCCTTCGACCGGGCGCATGGCATTGGCAAAGCTGGCATCGTTTTCGAATTTTGGGCGAGTGCGCGGCGGACTTGTCCCAGCGACCGAATTTTGCGTGTCCGCGGCCTCGGCGTCTGTCTCAAGCGGGGCAATGGCGGGATCGAACCCCGGCGTTTTGTCCTGCGTTGCTCCTGCCTGAACTTCGCTTCTGGCCGCGGACACGCAAAATTCGGTCGCTGGGACA
>NZ_RZQY01001060.1:0-1249 GCF_003998575.1 Mesorhizobium sp. M7A.F.Ca.CA.001.10.2.1
GTGCAAACGTCTGGCCCAGCGCGCAAGCCGGCATGCGCACTCGCCCCATCCCGGCGCAAGCATCGGTTCCACCGCGCGATGATCATCGGCATCGGCAGCGACCTGATCGACATCAGACGCATCGAGAAATCGCTGGAGCGTCACGGCCAGCGCTTCATCCAGAGAATCTACACCGAGGTCGAACAGGCGCGTTCGGACAATCGAGGCGCCCGCGCGGCCTCTTATGCCAAACGCTTCGCCGCCAAGGAGGCCTGCGCCAAGGCGCTGGGCACCGGTATGGCGCAGGGGGTGTTCTGGCGCGACATGGGTGTCGTCAACCTGCCCAGTGGCGCGCCGACCATGGCTCTGACGGGAGGAGCGCAGGCCAGGCTGGACAAGATCCTGCCAAACGGCCATCGGGCGGCAATCCACCTCACCATCACGGATGATTTCCCGCTCGCTCAAGCCTTTGTGATCATCGAGGCGCTGCCCGTCGAAGAAGCGCCACATTGATTGCCTCTGACGACCGGCATTGACGTTGCCCAGCGCGCGCCGAGACTCTATACCATCCAACGCACAATCGAGGACGACATGAGCGTGGCTGAAAAATCCGAGAAGAAATCCGGCGGGCTTGGCGAGACCGTCAGCGTCATCGTCCAGGCGCTTTTGCTCGCCCTGGTCATCCGCACGCTGCTGTTCCAGCCTTTTTCGATCCCGTCGGGATCAATGCGGCCGACGCTTCTTGAAGGCGACTATCTGTTCGTCACCAAATGGTCCTATGGCTATTCGCGGTACTCGCTGCCTTTCGGCCCCGACATCTTTTCGGGCCGTATCTGGGGCGCCGAGCCGAAGCGCGGCGACGTGGCGGTGTTCAAGTTCCCGCCTGATCCGTCCGTCGACTACATCAAGCGCGTTGTCGGCCTGCCGGGTGACAAGATCCAGGTCAAGGACGGCCAGCTGTTCATCAACGGCGTCGGCGTGCCGCGCGTGAAAACAGGCCAGATCGACAATCCCGACATCACCGAGGAATCGCGCCCGATCGATGTCTATCGTGAGACCTTGCCCAACGGCGTCAGCTACGACACGCTCGACCTGAATTCGAACTCGATCGGCGACAACACCCGCGAATTCGATGTGCCGCCCGGCCACTATTTCATGATGGGCGACAACCGGGACAATTCCGCCGACAGCCGTTTCACCGTCGGCTACGTTCCCGCGGAAAATCTGGTTGGCCGTGCCAATCTTGTTTTCTTCTCGATCGCCGGCAAGG
>NZ_RZQY01001061.1:0-1239 GCF_003998575.1 Mesorhizobium sp. M7A.F.Ca.CA.001.10.2.1
GTCCTGAAGGTTTTGCGGTCGTTCCGCCATTGTTCTTGTCTTTCGCCGATCCCCTTCGGTTTGCAAGCCAATGCGCCAAATTAACGGGCGCATGTCAAGCTCGCAAACACCGTCTTGTCGTCAGTAACGACAAGCAGAACGAGATATATTGATGTTCATTCCACCTGTGCGGTTATCAGGCTGGACTTTTTTCCGCAATGTCAAAAAAGGCCTGCCGCAAGGAAAGTGTTATTGAGCCGGGGTGCCCATTGGCGACCGTATCGCCGTCGATAGCCACCACCGGCATGGCGAGTGTCGTTGCGGAGCTGATGAACGCCTCGCGTGCCGCCTTGGCCTCGGCGACGGAAAAGCCGCGCTCCTCGATCTTCAGGCCGAGCTTGGCCGCCACTTCGAACATGGTCGTGCGGGTGATGCCGCGCAGGATGCCGTGCTCCGCCGGCCTGGTGACCAGGACGCCGTCCCGAGTGACGATCCAGGCATTGGACGAGCCGCCTTCTTTTACGTTGCCTTCGGCGTCGACGAACCAGGCTTCCTGCGCACCGGCCTCCTTTGCCTTCTGCTTGGCCAATACATTGGGCAGCAGCCCGACGGTCTTGATGTCGACGCGGTCCCAGCGGTTCTCCGGCACGGTGATGACCGCGATGCCGGTCTCGGCTCGCTTTGCTCCGGCTGCGGGGTCGGCCTTCCTGGCGGTCACCACCAGGGCCGGCTTGGTGTCTGCGGAAGGGAAGACAAAGTCGCGGCTGGCGACGCCGCGCGTCACCTGGACATAGACCAGGCCGTTGGCGACATGGTTGCGGTTGACCACCTCGCGCAGGATAAGCGGCAGCACGTGAGAGGTGACTGGCCAGGCGATCGACAATTCGGTCAGCGAGCGGTTCAGCCGCGCCAGATGGCGCGGCATGTCGACGATGAAGCCATGCGCCACCTCGCAGACCTCATAGACACCGTCGGCGAACTGATAGCCGCGATCCTCGATATGCACGGCAGCGTCGGCGTGCGTGACATAGCGCCCGTTGACATAGGCAATGCGCGGCATGGGCA
This sequence comes from Mesorhizobium sp. M7A.F.Ca.CA.001.10.2.1, assembly GCF_003998575.1. Classification (NCBI taxonomy): domain Bacteria; kingdom Pseudomonadati; phylum Pseudomonadota; class Alphaproteobacteria; order Hyphomicrobiales; family Phyllobacteriaceae; genus Mesorhizobium; species Mesorhizobium sp. M7A.F.Ca.CA.001.10.2.1. The sequence continues at coordinate 1,045 of NZ_RZQY01001061.1, forward strand.
ACCTCTAAGAAATTCTGGGGCTTTCTTATGCGATTCCACCGCGGCCGTAACCGGCAAATGCTTGGCCCAGGCGCGGCTAACCCGCGTCAGACGCCCAGCGACTTCAGCTTGCGGTGCAGCGCGGAGCGCTCCATGCCGATGAACTCGGCGGTCTTCGAGATGTTGCCGCCGAACCGGTTGATCTGGGCGATCAGG
>NZ_RZQY01001062.1:0-1236 GCF_003998575.1 Mesorhizobium sp. M7A.F.Ca.CA.001.10.2.1
TTCGCCGCCCTGCGCCGCCGCGCCAAGTAGCGACCCCGCAATCACCCGCCGGCCCGCCACACCAACGGGCCGGCGATTTCATGACTGGATTAGCGCATGAAAGCCGTCCTCTGCCGTTCGCCCGGCGATCTCGTCCTTGAAGACCGGCCCGCACCAGAGGCACCGCCTCCCGGCTGGGCGCTGGTGGCGGTCAGCCATGTCGGCATCTGCGGCACCGACTACCACATTTTCGAGGGCAAGCACCCGTTCCTCGCCTATCCTCGCATCATGGGCCATGAGGTGTCGGGAACGATCGTCGAGACCGGCGACGGCGTCGATCTTGCCGTTGGTGAGCCCGTGGTGATCAACCCCTATCTTTCCTGCGGCAAGTGCATCGCCTGCCGGCACGGCAAGCCCAATTGCTGCCTCAGGATCGAGGTGCTGGGCGTGCATCGCGACGGCGCCATGTGCGAACAGATCCTGGTGCCGGCGCAAAATCTCTATCCGGCCAACGGCCTGTCGCTGGCCGACGCCGCCGCAGTCGAGTTCCTGGCCATCGGCGCGCATGCCGTGCGGCGCGCCCGCGCCGACCCCGGCGCCCGCACGCTGGTCATCGGCGCCGGCCCGATCGGGCTCGGCACCGCCATCTTCGCCCGCATCGCCGAACTCGACGTGACGCTGCTCGACATGAGCAGTGAAAGGCTCGCCTTCGCCGCAAATGAGCTTGGTTTCCAGACCCTCGACGGCTCGCGCGGCGCGGTGCCCGATCTGGTCAGGCAAGCGACATCAGGCGAAGGCTTCGATGTGGTCTTCGACGCCACCGGCAACACCCAGTCGGTGCAGTCGGCCTTTGCCCATGTCGCGCATGGCGGCACCTTGGTACTGGTCTCTGTTGTCAAGGACGACATCAGCTTTTCCGATCCGGAATTCCACAAGCGCGAGATGACGCTGATCGGCAGCCGCAACGCCTTGCGCGCCGACTTCGATCACGTCGCCGCCTCGATCCGCAACGGCGCCGTTCCCCTGGCCAAGCTCGTCACACACCGCACCACACTCGCCGGCACGCCGCGCGATCTGGCTCGTTGGGCACATGAGAAATCGGGCCTGATCAAGGCTGTGATCGAGGTCGGATCATAACATGGCAGACGGCGAAGCCGGTCCGAATTGAAGACGCCCGCGCAGGTCGACCCCCACTCCGTCTCGGCTTCGCCGAGCCACCTCTCCCCCGATCGACGGGGTAGAGGAAGGGTGCGAGCT
>NZ_RZQY01001063.1:0-1235 GCF_003998575.1 Mesorhizobium sp. M7A.F.Ca.CA.001.10.2.1
CACCAGCAGTGTCTTGCGCTCGTTGTCGCTGACCGGCAGCATCTGCGCGATCAGCGAGCCGATGGCGCCGCCAGTCATGATGATCGGGCCTTCGGCGCCGAACGGCCCGCCGGAGCCGATCGAGATCGCCGACGACAGCGGCTTCAGGATCGCCACCTTGGCGTCGAGTTTTGAGCGCCCGAGCAGGATCGCCTCGATGGCCTCGGGAATGCCATGGCCGCGGATCTTCTCGCTGCCGAAGCGCGCCATCAGGCCGATGATCAGCGCACCGATCACCGGGACGATGACGGCGGCAAGCCCAAGCGGTGTGTCCTCAAGCTTCAGGTCGGCAAGCGAGAACTGGCCGAAATAGGCGATGTTGGTGGCCAGCCGGATCAGCTTCAAAAGCGCGATGCCGGCAACCAGTCCGGCTGTCGCCACCACCACGGCAATGGCCGCGACGAGCAGCACCCTGGCGTCCGTGGTGAAATCACGCAGATGCTCCGGGTTCGAGTGAGGGGTCTTCATGGCGGGCTTTGCTTCCTGGCGGCGGGCCGAATGTGGATATGCGGCACGGTCGAAGCGGCCAGCCGGGCTTGTCGGTGGCTATGTATCGTAACACGATATAAATATTCAAGCCGGTTTCGCCCGAAATCCGTTTGAGCTTTCGCCGGAAAACGAACACATGTCTGATATGTCGCAGCCACAAAAACCACGCCCCGCCATCAGCCAGGCCGATTACCAGCGACTGTCGGAGTTTCGCTATCTGATCCGCCGCTTCCTCGAATTCAGCCAGGTCCAGGCGGAAGACGCCGGCCTGACCCCGCGCCAGCATCAGGCGCTGCTGGCGATCAAGGGATTCCCCGGCGGCGGCCCGGTGACGGTTGGCGACCTCGCCGAGCGCCTGCGCATCCGCCACCACAGCGCCGTCGAGCTGGTCAACCGCCTCGGCGAGGCGGGGCTGGTTACAAGGGATCAGGATAAGGACGACCACCGCCGCGTGCTGCTGCAGCTGACCGAGCGCGCCGACGATTGCCTGGCCGAACTGTCGGCGGTGCATCTCGACGAACTGTCGCGTATCGAACCGATGCTGCGGCGTCTGCTCGATCGAGATGGAGGGTAGTCGTATCGCCCAGAAAGCTCAGCCTACTGCAGTGACTTCAGCAGATTGTCGATCGTGAACGGATTGGACTTCGGCTTGGCCGGCGGCGGATTGTCGTTGGCTTCCGGCAGCGGCGCACGCTCCACTTTCGGAG
>NZ_RZQY01001064.1:0-1233 GCF_003998575.1 Mesorhizobium sp. M7A.F.Ca.CA.001.10.2.1
GCCCTGGTGTGTTCGTTGCCGGTGGCGGCATCGGCCTCCGCGACATTGCAGACATAGAGCACGGGATGCGAGGTCAGAAGGTTCAGGCCCTGCAGGATGCGCAAATCTTCGGCCGAAATACCCTTGAGCAGGATGCGGGTCGGCTTGCCGGCCTGCAGCAGTTCGAGCGCTGCCTCCATCAACGGCAGCACGGTCGTCGCTTCCTTGTCCTTGCTGCCGGCGCGCTTGCGGATCTGGACGATGCGGCGCTCGATGCTGTCGAGGTCGGCAAGCATCAGCTCGGTCTCGACCGTCTCGGCATCGGCGACGGGGTCGATGCGGCCCTCGACATGGGTGATGTCGTCATCCTCGAAGCAGCGCAGCACATGCACGATGGCGTCGACCTCACGGATGTTGGCGAGAAACTGGTTGCCCAGCCCTTCGCCCTTCGAGGCACCGCGCACCAGGCCGGCAATGTCGACGAAAGAGATGCGAGTTGGAATGATCTCCTTCGACTTGGCGATCGCGGCGATCTTCTGCAGGCGCGGATCTGGCACCGCCACCTCGCCGGTGTTCGGTTCGATGGTGCAGAATGGATAGTTGGCGGCTTGCGCCGCAGCCGTTCTGGTCAACGCGTTGAAAAGCGTCGACTTGCCGACGTTGGGCAAGCCAACGATGCCGCATTTGAAACCCATTTTTGTTCGGTCCTATCGGGAAAATAGAAATTTGATCAGGGCTATGGGCGATAGGGGTGATCAACGTCAAGCCCTTCGGTCCCCTTGATGCTCAGTCCTTGCCGCCGAACAGCTTCTTCAGCATGGCGGCCATTGGACCGCTTTCCGGCAGCTTGACCACCGGCTGTTGAGGCCGTGCTTGGCGGACATGACTTTGCTGCTTGTGCGCCGACTGCTTCTGCGCTGGCTTTTCGGGCTCCGGCCCGGCCTTGCCCTGGACGGCGAGACTGGCCTTATTCATGAAGCCGGATTCGTCGCCCTTGACGATCATGGCGGCATTATCGGCGATCGCGTCGAGCAGCGGGTCGAGCCATTCGCGGTCGGCTTTGGCGAAATTGCCGAGCACATGGTGCTGGACCATTTCCTTGACGCCGGGATGGCCGACGCCGATGCGCACGCGGCGATAGCCATTGCCGATATGACCGTCGATCGACCGGATGCCGTTGTGGCCGCCGGCGCCGCCACCGGTCTTGATGCGCAGCTTGCCTTCGGCAAGGTCGATCTCGTCATAGAAAACGGT
>NZ_RZQY01001065.1:0-1233 GCF_003998575.1 Mesorhizobium sp. M7A.F.Ca.CA.001.10.2.1
CTCAAAATCGCGTGCGCAATCCGGCCGTTTGTTTTGGAGAACTGTGACTGCTGGTCGACAATGAGCCCAATGACATCTTGTGCATTGCGCTTGACGCCTGGGATGACCGTGTCATCATTAGGTTGTGATATGCGATTTTCTTGCGACGGATGGCGAGCCATTGAATATCTCCCTTTAGGTCGAGGTTTTGAATTAAACCGTCAGGGTGTCAACGTTTCTCTGAAACCTGATGCGTAACTTTACTTCATGAGGCCTTCAGCTTAGCTCGCCTCTCGTTCGAGTTGTTGCCACATGAACGCGTATAGCGTTCCGTCTATGACGTGGCCGGCGCGGTGATGACGCATGAACGGCCCGAAGATAATTTCACCCATGTCGCCGGCCGCGTCGCACATGTGCATTTCACCGACTCGGATGCCGGCGGCAGCCATCTTGCCTGGGGCGACGGCATCATCGATCTCGACAAGCTGGTCACCTATCTTCGCGGCCAGAGCTACGAGGATTCGCTGACCATCGGACTGACCAACTGGAAATACAACGTCGGCCCAACCCCGCCGCTGAAGCAGTTCGTCGAGGCCCTGCGCAAGGCCCTCTGTCCGGCATAGCTGGGAGGGCGCGGCATGGAGAGCAAATGCGTCCGGCAACGCGGCGTCCGGCTCGCCGGCCCGCTTATCTCGGGCAACGGTTCCTGTTGCACCTATGCTGCCGGCCAGAACGGCCATTGACAGTGCCGGCTGGGCAAGAGAGACGCGCGACTTCTCCCCGCCGGTTCAGTCAGGAAGGCTAGTCATGAAATCCTCATTCCCCGATCCAGATCACATCGCCCGCGCGGTCGATGACAATTTTGAAAGCCAGGTCGAACTGTTACAGCGGCTCGTCCGCGCGCCTTCGCTGCGCGGGCAGGAAGGCGCCGCGCAGGAGATCGTCGCCTCAGCGCTCGCCGAACGCGGCTATGCGGTGGAACGGTTCGGCATCGATATGCGGGCGATGGCCAATCATCCGGCCTTCTCGCCGGCGACGATCGACTATGCCGGCGCGTTCAACGTGGTCGGCAGGAAGACGCCGGCTTCGCAAGTCGGCCGCTCGCTGGCCCTGAACGCCCATGTCGACGTCGTGCCGACGGCGGACCCGTCACATTGGCGCTATCCGCCGTTTTCCGCCACCCGCGACGGCGATTGGCTCTACGGCCGCGGCGCCGGCGACATGAAGGCCGGGCTCATCGCCAACATCTTCGCT
>NZ_RZQY01001066.1:0-1232 GCF_003998575.1 Mesorhizobium sp. M7A.F.Ca.CA.001.10.2.1
GCTGGCGGCAGACGCCATTGCGGTGAATTCCGATGATTTTACCCTGCCGCCCGAGCCTTCCCGTTTCGGGCGTTTCGAACAGAAGCTGTCCGACTGGCATGTCGTGGTCGGCGGCGGCGCCATCATCGTCCCCAAATACGAAGGCAGCAATGAGTTCAAGATCATGCCGGTGCCTTTCGTCACGGCGACATTCCTCGACACGGTGACGATCGACCCGACAGGTGCCAACATCGCCGTCTATGAACAAGGACCGTTCGCGTTCAGCGCTCGGCTTGGCTACGAGATGGGCCGCAAGGAAGACGACTCCGACCATCTGCGCGGCTTGGGGGACGTCGACATGGGCGCGACGGTCGGCGTGAAGGCAGCGGCGAAGTTCGGTCCGGCCGAAATATTCGCGCAACTCGACAAGACCATCGGCGGCAGCGATGGCCTTGAGGGCAGGGTGGGGATCGAGGTGACCCGGCCTCTGTCTCAATCGTTGATGATCGGCGCCAGCGCGTCCGCCGTCTTCGCCGACGAAAATTACATGCAGGCCTATTTTGGTGTCACGCCCGAACAATCGGCTCGCTCGGGGCTGGCGCGCTATGATGCCGGTGCCGGTTTGAAGCGCGCCGATTTTTCGATTTCCGCCACATATATGCTCGACGAGAGCTGGATGGTGCGCGGCGAAGCGGGGGTCGGTGTTCTCTTGGGTGACGCTGCCGACAGCCCTGTTGTCGTCGAAAAGATCCAGCCTTCAGGGATGCTTCTCGTCGGATATCGGTTCTGACGCCTACCCAGGCACCAAATGCAGGCTAGACAAACTCCGGAATGGCACAGCAACGGCACCAAAGCGATTTGAGCGCCGAATCCAGGTCGGCAAGGCAAGGTTCGCGCATCCTCATTGTCGAAGACGATCTTGAGATCGCGCGCATGCTGGGCGAGACGCTCACCGACAACGGCATGATCGTGGAAATTGCCGAGAGCGGCGTCCAGATGAACGCCGCGCTTCGCAACCAGAAATTCGATCTCATCGTGCTCGATGTCATGCTGCCGGGCGAAAACGGTCTCAACATCTGCCGCCGTCTTCGTGCCGGAACCAACATTCCGATCCTGATGCTGACCGCGCTCGGTGAGGAAATCGACCGCATCTTCGGGCTGGAAATCGGCGCCGACGACTATGTGACGAAACCGTTCAGCGCGCGCGAATTGACGGCCAGGATACGGGCGCTGCTGCGCCGCACAGCCTATGC
>NZ_RZQY01001067.1:0-1229 GCF_003998575.1 Mesorhizobium sp. M7A.F.Ca.CA.001.10.2.1
ACTTGCGGGGCAGTTCCGCCGCTTTGTCGCGCAGCACGCGCGCCACCGACGCGCCAACGGTGCCGAGGCCGGCAATTCCAACACGCAATGCTTCAGCCATGTCCGGCGACGTCCCTCAAAGTCAGATCGAATTTGCGTGCGGCAAGCTTACCGGTGAGCGGAGAGCGGCACGACGTTGTTGGGCTGCTTGGCGCTGGTCGACAGGAAGCGCTTGATGTTGCGCGCCGCCTGCCGGATCCTGTGCTCGTTCTCGACCAGAGCGACGCGCACGAATTCGTCGCCATGCTCGCCGAAGCCAACACCGGGCGCCACGGCCACGTCGGCATGTTCGATGAGCAGCTTGGAGAATTCGAGCGAGCCGAGATGTCGGAACGGCTCCGGGATTGGCGCCCAGGCGAACATCGATGCCGCCGGTGCCGGAATGGTCCAGCCAGCGCGGCCGAAGGCATCGACCATCACATCGCGGCGCTTGTGGTAGATGTCGCGCACTTCGGCGATGTCGGCGCCGTCGCCATTGAGCGCATGTGCCGCCGCCACCTGGATCGGCGTGAAGGCGCCGTAATCGAGGTAGGATTTCACCCGCGTCAGCGCCGAGATCAGCCGCTCGTTACCGACGGCAAAGCCCATGCGCCAACCGGGCATGGAGAAGGTCTTCGACATGGAGGTGAATTCGACGCAAACGTCGATCGCGCCAGGCACCTGCAGCACCGAAGGCGGCGGATTGCCGTCGAAATAGATCTCCGAATAGGCAAGGTCGGACAGGATGATGATGTCGTTCTTCTTGGCGAAGGCGACCACATCCTTGTAGAAATCGAGCGAGGCGACCAGCGCCGTCGGGTTCGACGGATAGTTGAGGATCAGCGCCAGCGGCTTCGGGATCGAATGTTTGACCCCGCGCTCGAGCGCCGGGATGAAGCCGTCGTCCGGCTCCACCTGCAGCGAGCGGATGACGCCACCCGACATGATGAAGCCGAAGGCATGGATCGGATAGGTCGGGTTCGGGCACAGGATCACGTCGCCGGGCGCCGTGATCGCCTGCGCCATGTTGGCGAAGCCTTCCTTCGAGCCAAGCGTGGCCACCACTTGCGTGTCGGGGTTGAGCTTCACGCCGAAGCGCCTGCCATAGTAGGCGGCTTGGGCGCGACGAAGGCCCGGAATGCCGCGCGACGAGGAATAGCGATGCGTGCGCGGGTCGCGCACGACCTCGCACAATTTGTCGACGATAGCCT
>NZ_RZQY01001068.1:0-1219 GCF_003998575.1 Mesorhizobium sp. M7A.F.Ca.CA.001.10.2.1
TGGCTAAGGCCTGGCGGCACCGGCGGCCTGCAGATCATCACCATCAACGAAGCCGCCTACGACACCTATCGCGCAAGGCCGGATTTCATCCAGCGCTACGTCTTCCCGGGCGGCATGCTGCCGACGCCGTCGATCCTGAAGGCGCTCGGCAAGGATCATGGCCTTGCCCATCTGCGCGAGCGCGTGTTTCCGGACGACTACGCGCGCACGCTTGCCGAGTGGCGCCACCGGTTCTGGGCGTCATGGGAAAAGATCGTCCCGCTCGGCTTCGACGACCGGTTCAAGAAGCTCTGGGAGTTCTACCTGCACTATTGCGAGGCCGGATTCCGCGCCAGCTACATCGACGTGCGCCAAGTGGTCTACAAGGCGTAAGCCGACACGCTCTTGAACAGGCTATGTCGAGCATGATCGCGACATAGCCGCGTCGTCGCCGTCAAAAAGTCCGATCGCGAAGCAGAATGCCGCGCAGGACGGACGAATCGGAAATCACCTGATGCGCAGACGGACGATCTTCTTCGGCGTCATTGGTGTCGCTGCGGTGGGCATCTGGCTCAACAACACCTCGCTGTTATCGAGTCGCCCCGCCGGCAAGCCGGAGATGCTTGCCCATCGCGGCCTTGCCCAGGATTATTTGCGCGCAGGCATGACAGGACAGACTTGCACGGCCAGTCGCATGTTGCCGCCGCGCCATGGCTACCTCGAAAACACAATTCCCTCGATGGAGGCCGCCTTCGCGCTGGGCGCTGACGCGCTCGAACTGGATGTTCACCCGACGACGGACGGCAAGTTCGCCGTCTTCCATGACTGGACGCTGGATTGCCGCACGGAAGGCAAGGGAGAAACGCGCAGCCATTCCATGGCCGAGTTGAAGACCCTCGATGTCGGCTATGGCTATACGGCGGATGGCGGCAAGACCTTTCCATTCCGCGGCAAGGGTATCGGCATGATGCCATCGCTGGATGAGGTTCTGGCGCACTTCCCGGCCCGCCGCTTCAACATCAACGTCAAGAGCAACGATCCGGGCGAAGGCGAAAAGCTGGCCGCCTGGCTTGCCACGCTGTCTCCAGCCGAGCGCGGTTATCTGTCGGTCTATGGTGGCGATAAGCCGATCGCCGCCGTCAAGGCAGCACTGCCGGACATGCATACGCTAAGCCGCGCATCGCTGACGCAATGCATCCTGCGCTATGCCGCGATTGGCTGGAGCGGCTACGTTCCGGAT
>NZ_RZQY01001069.1:0-1219 GCF_003998575.1 Mesorhizobium sp. M7A.F.Ca.CA.001.10.2.1
ACCCTGAGAGCCGCCGCATGGCGCAGGCCGGCAGCCTCTATCCGGACCACGTCATCTTCCTCGGCCAGGGCTCCGTCGTGGCGAAACCAGGCGAGGCGGTGGCCGATGTCATTGCACGACTGGGCACGTCGCCTGCGGCGATCCTGTTTCCCGGCGCAGGCGTGCTGATGCGCGGCGACGCCAGTGCCGGCGCCGATGCCATGCAACGCTGCCTCGCCGACGTGACGGCGCGCATCGATGTCGCCGCGCGGCTGAACTATCTCACCGCTTCCGAGAATGACGAACTGGTCAACTGGGACGCCGAGCAATATCGCCAGAAGCTAAACGCGGCTGGCGGCTAGCATGGGCATGATGCCACTTGCCATCGGCATCGACATCGGCACATCGGGTGCGCGCGCCGTCGCCATGCGCCCGGATTTTTCCATAGCCGGGCACGCGGCCGTCCCACTCGACAGGTTTGGCAGCGAGGGGCGAGCTCCCACGGCGTGGTGGCAAGCGGTCAAGACGGTGCTGACGGAGCTGCTTTCCGGCATCGACCGCACGGCGGTCCGCGCCATCGCCGTTGACGGCACCTCCGGCACGCTGCTGCCGGTCGACGCCGCCGGGCGGCCGCTGGCCGAACCGCTGATGTACAACGACAAGGTCGATGACGACGACGTCCTGGCCGTGATCGCCCGCACCGCGCCGGCTGCAAGTGCAGCGCACGGAGCGACATCCGGCCTCGCCAAGGCCCTGCGCTTCCAGCATCTGCCGGGCATTGCGGCGGTGCTGCATCAGGCCGACTGGATTGCCGGAAACTTCTCCGGCCGCTTCGACATCAGCGACGAGAACAATGCCCTGAAGACAGGCTATGATGTCGAGGCCCGCCGCTGGCCGGAATGGATCGCGGCGACCGGAATGCGCATGGAGTTGCTGCCGCGCGTGGTCGAACCGGGCGAGGTCACGGGCGCCCTCACCGCGGAAGCCGGGGAACTGTTCGGCTTACCGCGCGATGTGGCCGTCGTCGCCGGAACCACGGATGGTTGCGCCTCGTTCCTGGCGACCGGTGCCGCCGCGATCGGCGACGGCGTCACTGCGCTGGGATCCTCGCTGACCATCAAGATCCTGTCCGACCGGCCGATTGCGGCGCCGCGCTTCGGCATCTACAGCCACCGGCTCGGCAACGCCTGGCTGGCGGGCGGTGCGTCGAATTCCGGCGGCAAGGTGCTGGCTCAGCATT
>NZ_RZQY01000106.1:0-12963 GCF_003998575.1 Mesorhizobium sp. M7A.F.Ca.CA.001.10.2.1
CCCAGATACTTCACCGATGGCGCCTTGGGATCCGGAACCTGCGTTTTCGCCTCGACCGCGGCGCGGAACGGCTCGGCACTATCCTGCGGAGAAAACCCCAGATGGTTGGCGCCGCTGTTGTCGACCGTTTTCACCTTGTTGTCGGAAAGGCCGAAGGAGATCGTATGGCCGACGCGCGGCGCGGTGAGAGCTGCCTCGACCAGACGCACACAATCGGCGAAGGAGAGGTATGACCACAGCATGCGACGGTCCGCCGGTTCGGGGAAGGACGAAAAGATGCGCAGGCACGCCGTCTCGATGCCGAACTTGTCCCAGTAAAGCCGGCTCAGGCTCTCGACGAAGTTCTTCGACACGCCATAGAGGCTGTCGGGACGCACCGGCGCGTCGACGCCGATATGCGCCTCGACCTCGTGATAGCCGACGGCATGCACGGAGGAGGCATAGATGACTCGTTTCACGCCGTGTTTCCGGGCGCCCTCGTAGATGTGATAGGAGCCGCGGATGCTGGAATCCAGGATGGTTTGCCATTCGCATTCGAGTGGTGCGCCGCCGAAATGCACGATCGCATCGCAATCCTTGGTGGCGGCAAACGTCGCCTCCATATCGGCGAGGTCGAAGACCGCTTCTTCCTCGTGTGGAGCAAGATCGCCGAACGGTTCGCGGCCGGCCAGGCGGATCGTTTTTGCCAGCGGCACCAGCCCCTTTCGCAGTTCCGAACCGAGGCGGCCGGCCGCGCCGGTGATCAGGATGCGTTCGTAATGCGGCATGATTTACTCCACTTGCGCGACGGCGGCGTTGATGCGCGCGATCGCTTCGGTCAGCACCTCTTCGCCGGTCGCGGTCGAGATGCGGAAATAGGGGGAAAGTCCATAGGCGGCGCCCGGCACCGAGGCCACGCGCCCTTCGTTCAGGAGATAATTCGCCACTGCCGTGTCGTCCTCGAGCACGACGCCTTTTGGGGTCCTGCGGCCGATCAGGCTGGCGCATCCGATATAGGCATAGAAGGCGCCTTCCGGTGGCGAAAGCGTAAGACCGTTGATCCGCCTGATGCCGTCGACGACAAGGTCGCGGCGCGCCTCGAACGCCTGCCGAAAGCGTGCCACCTCGTCCTGGGGGCCGTTGAGCGCGGCCACCGTCGCCGCTTGCGCGATCGAGCAGACGGACGTGCAGGACTGGCTCTGGATGATCGCCATCGCCCTGGTGAGCGGCGCCGGCCCGGCGGCATAGCCGACACGCCACCCGGTCATCGCATAGGATTTGGAGACGCCGTTGACGATCAGGGTGCGGTCCCTGAGTTCCGGGCAAGCCTTGCCGAAGGAGACGAAGTCGCGTCCGTCGAACAGGATGTGCTCGTAAATCTCGTCGGAAAGCACCAGCACCTGCGGATGCCTTGCCAAAACCGCTCCGAGTGCCCGCAGGTCCGATTGCGAATATATGGCGCCGGAGGGGTTGCCGGGCATGTTGAGGAACAGCCATTTCGTCCTTGGAGTGATGGCTTTTTCGAGCAGCTCCGGCGTCAGCCGGAAGCCGGAAGTTTCCGGGCACTCGATAACGACAGGCCTGCCGCCGAGCAGCTTCACCATCTCGGGATAGGAGACGAAGTAGGGCGCCGGCAGGACCGCTTCGTCACCAGACTCCAGCGTCGCCATCAGCGCGTTGAAGATGATCTGCTTGGCGCCATTGGCCACGACGACGTCGTCCGCCGTGTAGTCCAGTCCGTTTTCGCGGCGGAACTTGCCGGCCACGGCTTCGCGCACCTCGGCCGTGCCGGCGGCACCCGTGTATAGCGTCTGGCCGGCCTTCGCGGCGAAATGCGCCGCTTCGATGATATGGCTCGGTGTCGGGAAATCCGGCTCGCCCAGGCCAAGATCGATCACGTCGACGCCCTTGGCGCGCAGGGCCTTGGCTGCCTGCGAAGCAGCCATGGACGCCGACGGCTTCACCGCAGACAGGCGCGAGGCAATGTAGCTCATTTGCCGTTCTCCGAAATGTATTCCTTGGAGCGGTCGTTCGCCCGCGCCTCGGTGCTGCGCTTGGACGGATCGCCATAGCCGCCGCCGCCCGGCAATTGGAGGATCAGCCGACGGCCGGCCGGAACATGCTGCCAGCCTTTGGGTCGCATCTGCGTGCCATCGTCCAGCCTGACCACGCCGGCCACTCCAGGCCCGCCGCCGTTGCGCCCGTGGGCGGGATGATTGACGCGGTCGAACATGGCCGAGAAGTCGAATTCATGGCCCTCGATCGCCTCGATTTCGATAACCTGCCCGAGCCCGCCGCGGAACTCGCCGTCGCCGCCGGAATCGGGCCGCAGCTCCTTGCGCCAGATGACGATCGGCCCGGTGTGCTCCGTTGCCTCGATCGGCATCGTATGGACGCCGGAGGGGAAGGCCGTCGCCGACAGTCCGTCGAGACCGGGGCGCGCGCCCATGCCGCCGGAATTGAACATCAGCACCTCGGCACGGCGGCCCGAACCGCCGGAGACCGGCCGAACCGAGATATGGATGTTCCACAGTGCGCCGGCGCCCTCGGCAAGGATCTTGCCGGGCATCGCCTTGGCGATCGCGCCGAGCACCAGATCGGGAACCATGTGGCCGAAGATGTGCCTGAGCGCCACCGGCGCCGGCCGCACGGCGTTCAGGATGTTGACCGGAGACGACACGGTGAAGAAGGCGAGCGACGCGGCATTGTTAGGAATATCGGGCGCCACCACGCATTTCAACGCGTAGCAGGCATAGGCCTTGCTGTAGATGATCGGGCAGTTGATGCCCCATCGGCTCATCGGGTCGGTACCGGTGAAATCGACCTCGACGCCGGCGTCCCTAACCGTGACCGTCGCCGCGAGTTTCACCGGCTCGTCGTAGCCGTCGGTCACCAGCGCGTTCGACCAGCTGCCTTTGGGCATCGCCTTGATGCGTTCGACCAAGGCGTCGCGGGTGCGCGAGAAGATGAACTCGCCAAGCCCGTCCAGCGATGCCAGGCCGATCTCCTTCATCATGTCGACGAGGCGTCGGTGGCCGACTTCGTTGCAGGCGGCGAGCGAATAGAAATCGCCGACGACCTGGTTCGGCTCGCGGACGTTGGCGCGCAGGATCCTGACGAGATCGAGATTGACCTTGCCCTTCTCCGCGAACTTCATGATCGGGATCTGGATGCCTTCCTCGTAGACCGACTTGCCGTCAGCGCCGAAGCCGCGCCCACCGACATCGACCACATGTGCCGTGCAGGCGAAGAACGCAACCAATTCGCCGTTCAGGAACGACGGCGACACCATGGTGATATCGTGCAGGTGGCCCGTGCCCAACCAGGGGTCATTGGTGACGTAGGTGTCACCCTCGAACATGGTTTCGCGCGGGATTTCGTTCATGAAATGCAGCACCGCCTCGGCCATGGTGTTGACATGGCCGGGCGTTCCCGTCACCGCCTGTGCCAGCATCTGGCCGCGGGGATCGAACACGCCTGCCGACAGATCGCCGGATTCGCGCACCGATGTCGAGAAAGCCGTGCGCAGCAAGGTGAGGGCCTGCTCCTCGACCACCGAGATCAACCGGTTCCACATGACCTGCATGCGGATTTCACTGATGTCGCTCATGCCTGGCTGCCTTTGCGGATCAGAAGGATCGCGCCGTCGCTCTGGATGACGGCGTCGAAGCTCGTGGTGACGACGGTGGACGTCTCGCGTTCGACGATGATGACCGGGCCTGCCACCCGATCGCCGGTGCACAGCCCCTCCCGTTCGACGATGCCATAGGTCCGTGGCGCACCGCTGGCCGGATCGAACACCGCGCGGCTTGTTGCCGGCTGAGTGGTCCGCTTGCCGGTGATCAGCTCGTGCCTGGCGACAGCAGGCCGGACATCCGTCGCCTTCACGGACCAGGTGACGATCTCGATTTCCAGGCCGCCAAGTCCTTCGATGGCGCGGCCGAAGAAGCGTTGGTAATTCGCCTGGAACAAATCCTCGAGCGTGGTTGCGGCATCATTGCCGAACGGCTCGTCCGGCAGCGGCACGGGGATTTCCCAGCCCTGGCCGGCGTAGCGCATGAAGGCGGTGATTTCGCATGTGATCGTACCGTTGGCCCCTGCCCGCACGAAGCTTTCGGCTGACACTTTGAGGTCATCGAGCAAAGCATTGGCCTCGGCCGGCTTGAACTGCGACAGCCGCGTCAGCCGGGATGCCAGGGCTTCGTAGCCGAACGGAGCCTTGAGGAAGCCGATCGCCGATCCGACGCCCGCGCCCTTGGGGACGATGCACTGGTCGATGCCGAGTTTCTCGCAAAGCCTTGCGGCGTGAAGCGGGGCCGCGCCACCGAAGGCGATCATCACGTTGTCGGAAATGTTTTTGCCGTTTTCGACAGCATGGACGCGGGCGGCATTGGCCATGTTCTCGTCCACCACCTCGCAGATGCCGAAGGCCGTCGCCATGGCATCGAGCGACAGGCGTTCGCCGACATCGCGCAGGATCGCCTGTTCGGATGCGGGCGAGTCCAGCCTGATGGCGCCGCCGGCGAAATTGTCGGGATCGAGCTTGCCGAGCACCAGGTCGGCATCTGTGATGGCCGGGCGCCTGCCGCCGCGGCCGTAGCAGGCCGGGCCAGGTTCCGATCCGGCACTTTCGGGACCGGTCTGGATGCGGCCCATGGCGTCGACCCAGGCGATCGAGCCGCCGCCGGCGCCGATCTCGATCATCTCGATCACGGGAATGGAGATCGGCATGCCGGAACCTTTGCAGAAGCGATAGGTACGCGCCACTTCGAAGGTTCTGGCGGTGCGCGGCGCATAATCCTCGATCAGGCAGATCTTTGCAGTGGTGCCGCCCATGTCATAGGAGACGACCTTTTCCAGGCCGAATCGCCTGGCGATGTCGGCGGCGAAGATGGCGCCGCCGGCCGGGCCGGACTCAACGAGGCGCACGGGAAATTCCGAGGCCGTCTCTACCGAGATCAGACCGCCCCCCGAATGGATCATGAAGACCGGGCACTCGGCGCCCATCTCCTTCAAGCGAGTCTGGAAACGCGCGAGATAGTCCGCCATCTGCGGCCGCACATAGGCGTTGGCGCAGACCGTGTTGAAGCGTTCGAACTCGCGCATCTGCGGCGAGACTTCGGCGCTGATCGAAATCGGGATGGTAAGCTTGCGGGACAGGATAGCGCGTGCCCGGCGCTCATGATCAGGGTTGGTGTAGGCATGGATGAAGCCGATCGCCACGGAGCCGAAACCGCCGGCCGCGATCCGGTCGGCAATGCCTTCCAGGGCGGCTTCGTCGAGCGGTTGAAGCTCCTGGCCTTCCGCACCGATCCGGCCCTTTACCGTGAAACGGTGCTCGCGCGGGATTAGCGGCGCCGGCAGCTGCAGGTCGAGGTCATACTGCTCGAAACGGTTTTCGGTCCGCATCTCGATGACATCGCGGAACCCTTCGGTGGTGACCAGTGCGGTCTTGGCGCCACGGCGTTCGATGAGCGCATTCGTCGCCAGCGTCGTGCCGTGGATGATGATGCCGATCTCGGCAAGCGCGATACCGGCATCGCGCGTGACGACGGCAATGCCGTCCAGGATCGCCTGCTCGGGCGCCGCGTAATTGGTCAATACCTTGGTGGAGAAGATCGTTCCCCTGAGGTCGAGCGCGACGTCGGTGAACGTGCCGCCGATGTCCGCGCCGAGACGGATGTCGTCTTTGGAGGTCATGCCTTGGCCTTCTGGGAAGCGAGCGCGGCGTCACGCATCTGGGAAAGGGTCTGTCGGGGCGTCAGCGCTTCGGGAGATATGGCGATGTCGAGGACCGCTCCCGTCACGGATCCGAGCGCCCGATCGAACGCCGCCGCGAAATCGCGCGTCGCCTCGACCCGCTCGGCATGGAAGCCATAGGCCTTAGCCAGTGTCACGAAATCAGGGTTTTCGAGCGACGTGCCCGAAACGCGCGCCGGATAGTGGCGCTCCTGATGGGCGCGGATCGTGCCGTAGATGCCGTTGTTGAGGATCAGCACGATCGGCTGCGCGCCAGCCTGCATAGCGGTTCCGAGTTCCTGGCAATTCATCTGGAAGTCGCCGTCGCCGGCAAAGCAGACGACCGTGCGTTCTGGAAACGCAACCTTGGCGGCAATTGCCGCCGGCAGGCCGTAGCCCATGGCGCCAGACTGCGGGGCGAGCAGCCGTGCGTCCGGCCCGAACTTGAAGAACTTGTTCGGCCAGACGGTGAAATTGCCGGCGCCGTTGGTGAGAATGACGTCGGCAGGCAGGTTTGCGCGCAGCCAGGCGCTGACCTCCACCATGTCCACCGGGCCGGGCTGGACGGGCGCGCCGAATGTCCCTTCATAGGCTTTGCGGGCCGCGGCGCGCCAGTCCGCCCAGCCGCCTTTGACGGGCGTCAACGCCCGGGCAAAAGCGTTCGGCCCGGCATGGATACCGATAGCCGGCACATAGGTCTTGCCGATCTCGCGATCGGAGCCATGGACATGGATCAGTTTCTGGCGCGGCACCGGCACGGACAGCAGCGTATAGCCGTCCGTGGTCATCTCGCCAAAACGCACATTGACGGCCAGGATCACGTCGGCGTCGCGGAGCAGGGCTTTGACATGCGCCACCATGCCGACGCCGGCCTCGCCGACAAAGACCGGCGAATGGTTGTCGAACTGGTCCTGATAGCGAAAGGCCGCCACGACAGGGATGTCGGAAACCTCTGCGAAAGCCTGTAGCGCCGCGCGTCCGTCCACGGTCCAGTTGGCGCCGCCCATGAGCAGGACCGGCCTCTCGGCCTTGGCCAGCAGCCTGAAGGCCGAAGCGATCGCTTCCGGCGCCGGCGCCGGCTCGAAAATGGCCGCCGGTGCGCTGAGCGGAGCCGCTTCGGTCATGGTGGTCAGCATGTCCTCGGGCAGCGCGACCACGACGGGACCAGGTCGTCCGGTCAATGCGGTCGTCCATGCCCGCGCCACAATCTCGGGCAGGCGCGCGACATCGTCGATCTCGACCGCCCATTTGGCGACCGTGCCGAACACCGACCGGTAGTCGATTTCCTGAAACGCTTCGCGGCCCTTCATGTCGGTGCCGACCTGGCCGACGAACAGGATCATCGGCGAACTGTCCTGCATGGCCGTGTGAACGCCGATGCTGGCGTTGGTGGCGCCTGGGCCGCGCGTCACGAAACAGATGCCTGGCGAGCCGGTCAACTTGCCGTAGGCCGAGGCCATGAACGCCGCGCCGCCTTCATTGCGGCAAAGCGTGTAGTCCAGCTTTCCCTGCGTGTCGTGCAGCGCGTCCAGGACGGCCAGATAACTTTCTCCGGGCACGCCGAAGCTCCTGGTCGCGCCAAGCCCGATCAGGCACTCGACGAGAAGGCGGCCGCCATTGCGGATCATGCTTCGACATCCTCACTTTGGCGGCAGGTCGATCGAGCCTGCCTTCGGTTCATAGGTGCACGCAGGCGGTTCGGGGCGAAATCAAGAAATGCCGTCTATTCGAAAGTTTTTCTTTGCCGGGCAGCGCGCACCAGCACGCCCGGATTCATCGTGTCCCGTGGATCGAATGCATCCTTGAGCCGCGCCATGAGTTCGCGTTCCAATGGACTGCGGTTTCGGTCGGCCATGGCGACCTTTGCGCGGCCAAGTCCATGCTCGGCCGCGAAACTGCCGCCCATTTGCGTGGCGAGCGACGATAGCGCCTCGGCGAACCGCTCGGCCTTGCCGTCAAAATCGGCGCGGCCTTCCGGCGGCGACAGATTGTAGTGGATGTTGCCGTCGCCGAGATGCCCGAACGGGTTTATCCGCACGCCGGGAAGAATGTCGTCGCAGATCTCTGCGCCGGCCTCGACGAAACGGGCGATAGCGCCCGGAGGCACCGAGATGTCGTGCTTCAGCTGCTCTCCTTCCAGCCTCTGTCCTTCCGGCTGCTCCTCTCGCAGCCGCCAGAATTGTGCGCGATGCGCGCCCGTCGCCGCCAATGCTCCGTCCAGCACCAGGCCTTGCTCCATGCCCCACTCCAGCGCCGAAGCCAGTATCTCGTCGAGCGGAACGCGGGGGGCGCCCGATGCCAGTTCGACCAGCACATAGACCTCGCCGCGTGCCTCCAACTGGTAGGCGAGGTCGGGCAGGTGTTTGAGGGCCAGTCCCAGCCCGATGTCGGAGAAGAACTCGAGCCCGGTCAGGAATTCCCCCACCTCGCCCCGCAGAAAGGTGCCAAACGAAATCGCCGCGGCGAAATCGGACATGACGACAAGCGCGCTCGCCTGCCGCCGCGGCATCGGGTAGAGCCGCAGGATCGCGCGCGTCACGATGCCAAGCGTTCCTTCCGCGCCGCAATAGAGCTTGCGCAACTGGTAGCCGGCATTGTCTTTCTGCACCGCGCGCAGCCCGTTCCATATCGCCCCATCAGGGGTCACGACCTCCAGGCCAAGCACGAGGTCTTGCATCATGCCATACCGGAATGCCTGGCTGCCGCCGGCATTGGTGCCGACCAGGCCGCCGATCCTGGCGCTGCCTTCCGCGCCGAGATGCATCGGAAACATCAGGCCGTGCGGTTCCAGCGCCTCGTGCAGCGCGGCAAGCACGGCTCCCCCCTCGACGAGGATCGAGCCGCTGTCCAAGTCCGGTTTGCCGATCGCCGTCATGCGCGAAAGCGAAACGATCACCGCATCCGGCCGATCGGCGACGGCGCCGCCGCAAAGCCCGGTGTTGCCGCCTTGCGGCACGACCGCCAGACCGGCCGCGTGGCATGTCTTTACGACACTGGCCACTTCGGAGGTGTCCGCAGGCCTGGCCACGCCCAGAGCCGCGACGCCGTAGCGATCGAGCCAATCGCGCTGATAGGGCCTGGCATCGCTGCCCGAAAGCCATCCTTTCGGTCCGAGCATATCGCGCAAGGCGGTGACGGGATCAGTCACGGACATGGCTGCGGCCTGACGCGGGATCGTTGCATCGATCAGTGACCAAGCACCTGCGACAGGAACTGCCGCGTGCGCTCGTTGCGGGAGGAGGTGAAGAATTCATCGGGAGGCGCCTGTTCGACGATCTCGCCTCCATCCATGAAAATTACCCGGTCGGCAACCCGGCGCGCAAAACCCATCTCATGCGTGACGCAGATCATTGTCATGCCTTCGGAGGCGAGCGTGACTATGACGTCGAGCACTTCCGCGATCATTTCCGGGTCGAGCGCAGAGGTCGGCTCATCGAACAGCATGATCTCGGGCTGCATGCAAAGGGCACGCGCTATCGCGACCCGCTGTTGCTGGCCACCGGACAACTGACCGGGATACTTCATCGCCTGTTCGGGAATGCGTACCTTCTCCAGATAGCGCCGGGCGGTCGCCTCGGCATCCGCGCGCGGCACCTTGCGTACGATCATGGGCGCGAGCATGCAGTTCTCCAGCACCGTCATGTGTGGAAACAGGTTGAAGTGCTGGAACACCATGCCGACTTCCCGCCTGATCCCGTCGATGTTGCCGACATCGTCGTTGAGCTCGGTGCCGAGCACGGTGATCCGGCCGCCATTGTGCTGCTCCAGACGGTTGATGCAGCGGATCATGGTGGACTTGCCGGAGCCGGACGGGCCGCAGACGACGATCCTCTCGCCGCGATCCACGGACAAGCTCACCTTTCGCAGCGCCTGGAATGTCCCGTAATATTTGTCGAGATTTTCGATCAGCACCGCGGGGCCGCTGGATCGGGGCGAGTTTCCTGAAATCACGTAAACGCCCCCTATCGTTCGCCGACCGACATACGGCGCTCGAGAAAAGCGCCATAGCGGGACAGGCTGAACACGAAGATGAAGTAGATGAAGGCGATGAAGGCATAGACCTCGACATAGGCGAAGCGCCACTCGCCGGTGCCGTAGGCGGCATTGCCGGAGGCCAGGATCTCGAAGAAGCCGACGATGATCACCAGCGAAGTTTCCTTGAACGAGATCACGAACTGGTTGATCGTCGCCGGCAGCGCATTGCGCATGGCCTGCGGTAGAAGAATGCGGCCGACGCGCTGCCAATAGCGCATGCCAAGCGCCATGGCTGCCTCTTCTTGCCCACTGGGAACGCCCTGCATCCCACCCCTGACGATCTCCGCCTGGTAGGCGGAAAAAAACAGGGCCGAGCCCAGGATCACCCGGTACAGCTTGTCGCCCACCAGCCATTGCGGCAGTGCGAACGGCAGCACGATGGCGAAGGTGAACAGGATCGAGATCAGAGGCAATGAACGCACCCCGTCGATGATGAGGCCAGTGGTGCGGGAAATCCATGGCAGGCCGGAGCGGCGCAGCAGCGCCAGGCAGATCGCCAGCGGGAAGCCGATCAGGCAGGTGGTCACGAAGATGAACAGGGTCAGCGCCAGTCCGCCCCAGGCCTCCTCGCCGACATAGGGCAGACCAAGCACGCCGCCCTTCATCAGCACGTAGAAAAGCGCCGTTCCGGCTCCCCATACGAGTGCGATGCGGCGACCCGTCCAGAAGGCTGGAACGCAACTTAGCACCGTCATGACCACGACGATCAGGCAAGCCAGGGCCGACCGCCACTGCTCGTCATAGGGATAGAGGCCGAACAGGATGATGCGCCATCGCGCGGCAATGACCGACCAGCAGGCTCCCGCCGCCGCTTGGCAGGCTTCGGGTCCGCCGCTCGTCGTGAAGACGGCCGAGAAAACCGCCCAATTCAGGAGCTTCCAGGCCAGGAAGACCATGACCGCCAGGGAAGCCAGCGACAGCAATGCCTGCAGGGGCGTCGCAAAGAAGCGCCGCCTCAGATCCTCGATCTTGCCAATGGCAGGAGGGGCGACAACGACCATTTCCATCCCTCACCCCCTCAACTGGTTGCCCTTGAGGGCGATTGCTTTGTTGATGCGGTTGAAGATGGCGGCGAGGCTGAGGTTGATGACGAGGAAGCCAGCCATCAGGATGCCGATCGCTTCGATTGTCTGGCCGGAATGGTTGATCGTCAGCGCCACGATCATGAAGAAATCGGTGAAGCCCACCGCGATGCCCATTGTGGTCGCCTTCATCAGCCAGACATACTGGTTGGCGAGGATTGGCAGCATGGCGCGTAGTGCCAGCGGCAGCCGCACCAGCATGAAGACCCGCCACGGGCCGAGGCCCAGGGAAAGAGCCGCCTCGACCTGGCCCTTGCCGACAGCCTTGAACCCGCCGCGCACGATCTCGGCGATGTAGGAGCCGCCATAGATGGCGATCGCGATGGCCAGTGTCGCAAACTCCGGCGGAATGCGCAGGCCGCCTCGCAGATTGAGACCTTGCAGCGCCGGAAAATCGAGTAGCGGCGAGTCGGCCAGGCGGCCGGCCACCAGAACGATGGCCGCGCAGGCAAGTGCCGCCGCCGTGCCGGCAAGCTGAATGCCGCCACGCTGGCCGACCGGCAGGCTGAGGCGCGATGTCCTGCCCAGCCAGATCGGCAGCGCGATGGCGGCAATCACAGCCAATGTCGCCGCAGCGAGCGCGGCGCTGCTGATATTGGGGAACGGGATGTAAAGCCCCCGGCTGGTGAGGAGAAAGCCCCATCCCTCATGCGCGGCGCGCGGCGTCGGCAGATGGGTGATGACGGCATACCAGAAAAAAACCTGGAGGATCAGCGGGATGTTTCGGAAGATGTCCACATAGGTGCGGCCGAGCAGCCGGGCCAATTCGTTCGAGGATGTCCGCGCCAGGCCGACGATCGTTCCGACGATCGTCGCCAGCGTCAGGCCGACGGTTCCCAGAAACAGCGTATTGATGATCCCGATGAGGAAGTACCACCAATAAGGGTCGTTGGCCGTGGCGGGCAGCAGCGAGAAGTTCAGGTCCCAGCCCGTCGACTTGAACAGGAAGTCGAATCCGGAGGTGATCCCCTGCGCCGCCAGGTTCTGTCTGGCGATCACAATGCCGGCAAGCACCATCGCGGCGATCGAGCCGACATACAGGATCTGCAACAGTGCGTTGCGGACTTTTTGATTTCTCAGCAGGCTGACCATTCAGAAATCCTTCCCGAATTGCCGCGCGGTCCCGCCCGGCGGGAGCCGGGCGGGACCTGGAGCGGGATGCGTTCAGAACGGATCAATCAACAACCAGCGGGAACAGGACACCGCCATTGTTCCACAAATTGGTCAGTTCGCGATCCATCTTGTAGGGCGAGTCCTTGCCGAGATCGCGATCGAAGATTTCGCCGTAGTTGCCGACGTTCTTGATCACCTTGTAGGCCCAGTCGTCGGAGAGCCCGAGACCCTTGCCCATGCCTGGCGTGACGCCGAGGAATTTGGCGACCTGCGGTGAAGTCGGCTTGGCCTTTATCTCGTCGACGTTCTTCGAGGTGATGCCTTCCTGCTCGGCAAAGATCAGCGTGCTCAGCGTCCAGTTGGCGATGTCGACCCAGTTGTCGTCGCCTTGCCGCATGATCATGACTTCAGGCTCGACGGCGAGCACGTCGGGCAGGATGACATGGTCGTCGACCTTGCTCTTGGCGATGCGCGCAATGGCCAGTGTCGGACCCCACTGCGCATAAAGATCGCAGCGTCCCGAGAAATAGGCCTGCTCGAGCTCCTCGGTCTTCTCGATGAGCACCGGTTCGAGCTTGATGCCGAGCTTGGCAGTATAGGCAGCGACCTGCTGTTCCTGCGAGGTGCCGGCGGGAATGCAGATCGTGCCGCCTGCGGCATCCTTGAGCGACTTGAGGTTCAGCTCCTTGTGCGCCATCACCTTGGTGGTCCCGAGATAGTAGGACATGGAGAACTGCAGCCCAAGTTCGGTGTCGCGGCTGAGCGTGCCGCCCGAGGCCTTGACGATGATGTCGACATCGCCGGACTGCAGGGCCGGCCAGCGCTGGGCCCAGCTGATAGGAACGACTTTCAGCTTCGCAGGGTCGCCGAACACGGCCGCGGCCACCGCCTTGCAGAGGTCGATGTCCATGCCCTTCCAGTTGCCCTTGTCGTCCACCTCGGCGAAGCCGAGATAGGAGCCGTCAAGGCACGCGGCATGCTGAACTGCACCGGCCATGACGGCTCCTATCTCGGC
>NZ_RZQY01001070.1:0-1217 GCF_003998575.1 Mesorhizobium sp. M7A.F.Ca.CA.001.10.2.1
GAATAATCTGGTCGGTATTGCAGGAAATCGCGACCGTGTCGCCCGGCTGGACGGCCGCCGTCGCGGGCAATTTGGCGATGAAGTGAAGCGAGGGGTCCTCGATGGAAACCGCAAGCACGCGCTTGAAACTGCCCTGGAAGACCACGTCGCTCACTCTGGCCGCGCCGAGCCTGACACTGCCGCTGGCCTCGCCGAGGACAAGATGCTCCGGCCGTATGGCCAGCGCAACGGCGGAGCCCACCGGCAGCGCGCCGGGCAGCGAGACCGGCCCGACGGGCGTGGCGACGGTGCTTGTCCTCTCCTTCGCCTCCGTGACTGTGCCGGCAAGGATCGAGCTTTCGCCCATGAAGGTGGCGGAAAAGCGCGTCGCCGGCCTGTGATAGACGCGCTCGGGCGGGCCTTCGTCCTCGATGCGCCCGTCATTCATCACCACACAATGGTCGGCCAGCGCCATCGCTTCTTCCTGGTCGTGGGTGACGTGGATGAAGGCGGTGCCGACGCGCTTCTGGATCGCTTTCAACTCGTCCTGCATCTGCCGGCGTAATTTGAGATCGAGCGCGCCGAGCGGCGCGTCGAGCAGAAGCACCGCCGGCTCGATCACCAGCGCCCGCGCCAGCGCCACGCGCTGCCGCTGGCCGCCGGAAAGCTGATGCGGCTTCTTGTCGAAGGCGGAGGCGAGGCCGACCAGCGCAAGCGCTTCACGCGCCTTTGCCGCCCGGGTAGCGCCGTCGACGCCCTGCATGCGCAGGCCGAAGCCGACATTGCTGCCGACGCTCATATGCGGGAACAGCGCATAGTCCTGGAACACCGTCGTCGTCGGCCGCTTGGCCGGCGGCACCGAGGTGCAGTCCTCGCCACGGATGAACACCTTGCCTTCGCTGGGGGTGACGAAGCCGCCCAGAATGGAGAGCAGCGTCGTCTTGCCGGAGCCGGACGGCCCGAGCAGGATGGTGTAGCTGCCGGGCTCGATCTGCAGCGAAACGTCATTCAGCACGGTGTGCTGGCCGAAGCGATGCGAGACGGCACGAATATCGACCAAAGGCGCGGTCATGCCTTTCTCCTGCGCAGCAATGTCAGTTCGAACAGCACCACCAGCACGATGGAGACGGCGAAGACCAGCGAGCCGACGGCGTTGGTCTTGGGGTTAAGGCCGGAGCGCAGCAGGTTCCAGATTTCGACCGGCAGCGTGGTGTCGAAGCGGGTGAGCAGGAAGGAGA
>NZ_RZQY01001071.1:0-1207 GCF_003998575.1 Mesorhizobium sp. M7A.F.Ca.CA.001.10.2.1
GCACCGACTCGATCGGCCTCGTCGTACAGTCGGTCGGCGGCGGTGGCGGCAATGGCGGCTTCGTCGGCACGTTTGGCGCGATCGCCAATCTGGGCATCGGTGGTGGCGGCGGCGCGGCAGGCGCGGGCAAGGCGGTCGATGCGACCTATAATGGTTCGGTCGAGACCTTCAAGGAAAGGTCGGCCGGTATCATCGTGCAATCGATCGGCGGCGGCGGCGGCAATGGCGGCGGCGTCATCGGTGTCGGCCTTGGCTTGACCGTCGGCATCGGCGGCAGTGGCGCCGGCGGCGGCGCCGCGGGCAAGGTCGTCTACAACTCCACCACCACGAATATCACAACCCACGGCGCCGACTCCGCTGGCCTGATCGTTCAATCGATCGGCGGCGGCGGCGGCAATGGCGGCTTTTCCTTCAATGGCGCTATCGCTGCGACCATCGGCATCGGCGGCAAAGGCGGAGCGGCCGGCGAGGCCGAGACGGTCAGGGCCACAATTGGTGGCGGCTTGATCCATACGATCGGCGATCGCTCGACGGGTATTGTCGCGCAATCCATCGGCGGTGGCGGCGGCACGGGCGGCGGTTCCGCAGGACTGAACCTGGGCCTCGGCATCGGGATCGGTGGTAAGGGCGCCGGCGGTGGCGGCGGCAAGACCGTTGATGTCATCAACGGCGCCGTCGTCCAGACCGAAGGTATTCAGTCGCACGGCATCATGGCGCAGTCGGTCGGCGGCGGCGGCGGCTCCGGCGGCTTTGCGGTGACGGTCGGCGGACCTTCCTTCTCGCTGGGCGGCAATGGCAGTTCCGGTGGTGGCAGCCAGAAAGTCTATGTCGAAAATACGGCTCGGATCACCACTGACAGGGACCTCTCGATCGGCATCTTCGCGCAGTCGGTCGGTGGTTCAGGTGGTGATGGAGGCTTGGCGGGCGCCGGTGGTGCCTTTGCGGCCGTCGCTGTCGGTGGCCAGGGCGGCGCTGGCGGGGCAGGGGGCCAGGTCGAGGTCAAAAACACCGCAAACATAACCACCAAAGGCGCGCTCGCGCACGGCATCCTGGCGCAATCGGTCGGCGGCGGCGGCGGCAATGGCGGCAGCGCCGGTGCGGTCGCGGTTGGTATATTCGGTGCGGCTGGCGTCGCGATCGGCGGCGGCGGCGGCGATGCGAACCTGAGCGATCAGGTTACCGTCACCCACAAGGGCGACATCCACGT
>NZ_RZQY01001072.1:0-1205 GCF_003998575.1 Mesorhizobium sp. M7A.F.Ca.CA.001.10.2.1
GCGCGTGGCGGCGGAGATGGAAAACCTGCGTCGCCGCACGGCGCGCGATGTGCACGATGCGCGAACCTACGCGGTCGCGAATTTCGCCCGCGACATGTTGTCGGTGTCGGACAATCTGCGCCGCGCGCTGGATGCGATTCCCGCCGAGGCCAAGGCATCGGGTGACGCCGGCTTCAAGGCGCTGATCGAAGGCGTCGACCTCACCGAGCGCGCCATGCTGTCGGCGCTGGAACGGCATGGGGTCAAGAAGCTCGCGCCGGAAGGCGAGAAGTTCGATCCCAATTTCCACCAGGCGATGTTCGAAGTGCCCAATCCGGATGTCCCGGCCAACACCGTGGTCCAGGTCGTGCAGCCGGGGTATTCGATCGGCGACCGCGTGCTGCGCCCGGCCATGGTCGGCGTCGCCAAGGGTGGTCCGAAGTTCGCCGCCGCTGAAGCACCGGTTGAGCCGGGGCCGGTGAACGAGCAGGCTGAGAAGGATGCGTAGTTAGGGCAGTAAGGGAGTAAGGGAGTAAGGGAGTAAGGGAGCGTACCAACGGTGCGGCTTTGTGATAAACATACTCTCCTATTCTCCTATTCTCCTCTTCCCTTACTCCCCTGGTCTGCATGAATGCCATCGCGCTTCTCGACTATGCCGGTGTCGCCGTCTTCGCGGCGACCGGCGCGCTTGCGGCTTCGCGTAAGCAGCTCGACATCATCGGCTTCCTGTTCCTGGCCAGCGTCACCGGGATAGGCGGCGGCACGCTGCGTGACGTCATCCTCAACCTGCCGGTTTTCTGGGTCGCCAACTCCGGCTATGTGCTGGTCTGCGCCGCGGTTGCGGTGCTGGTCTTCTTCAGCGCGCATCGTGTCGAATCGCGCTGGAAATGGCTGCTCTGGCTCGACGCCATCGGGCTCGCCGCCTTTTCGGTGATGGGCGCGGCCAAGGGGCTTGCGATTACCGGCTCGCCGGTCGTCTCCGTCATCACCGGCGTGCTCACCGCCACTTTCGGCGGCATTTTGCGCGATCTCCTTGCCGGCGAGCCATCGGTGCTGCTCAGGCCCGAAATCTACGTCACGGCCGCCCTTGCGGGTGCCGGGCTTTACACGCTTGGCGATCTTGCCGGACTGCCGCCGCTCACCTCGAACCTTGCCGGCTTTGCGGCGGCGTTCCTCGTGCGTGGCGGTGCGCTCAAATTCGGCTGGTCGTTTCCGTCCTACAAGAG
>NZ_RZQY01001073.1:0-1204 GCF_003998575.1 Mesorhizobium sp. M7A.F.Ca.CA.001.10.2.1
ATACCAGCCTTGACCCCGAGATCGACCAGTTCGCCGGTTTTGGACACGCCCTCACCAAACATGATGTCGAATTCGACCACCTTGAAGGGCGGCGCCAGCTTGTTCTTGACCACCTTGACGCGGGTCTGGTTGCCGACGACCTCGTCGCGGTCCTTGATCGAGCCGATGCGGCGGATGTCGAGGCGCACCGAAGCGTAGAATTTCAGCGCATTGCCGCCGGTGGTGGTTTCAGGCGAGCCGAACATGACGCCGATCTTCATGCGGATCTGGTTGATGAAGATGACCATGGTGTTGGAGCGCGAAATCGACGCGGTCAGCTTGCGCAGCGCCTGGCTCATCAGGCGGGCCTGCAGGCCGGGCAGCGAATCGCCCATCTCGCCTTCAATTTCGGCGCGTGGCGTCAGCGCCGCGACCGAATCGACCACCAGCACGTCGATGGCGCCGGAGCGCACCAGCGTGTCGCAGATTTCCAGCGCCTGCTCCCCAGTGTCAGGCTGCGAGATCAGAAGGTTTTCGAGATCGACGCCAAGCTTGCGGGCATAGACCGGGTCAAGCGCGTGCTCGGCATCGACGAAAGCGCAGATGCCGCCCTTCTTCTGGGCTTCGGCGACGGTGTGCAGGGCAAGCGTCGTCTTGCCCGAGCTTTCCGGCCCGTAGATTTCGATGATGCGGCCGCGCGGCAGGCCGCCGACGCCAAGCGCGATGTCGAGGCCAAGCGAGCCGGTCGGCACCGTTTCAATCTCGACGACCTGATCGTTGGCGCCGAGCCGCATGATCGAGCCCTTGCCGAAAGCCCGCTCGATCTGCGACAGCGCCGCATCCAGAGCCTTTGATTTGTCCACTGCCTTGTCCTCTACCAGCCGCAAAGAATTCTGAGCCATGATACATCACCCCTTGGTCGTCAATGAAGGCCGGACAATCCGTAATCCCTGCCTATTTGTACCTTTTTTGTTCTCATTTGGCAAGAGGGGTCAAATAACTGAAAAACAAGCAATATCCGGATTTGTTCTTTTTTTGTCCAGGGATTCGATCAGGAATGCACCGCACGTTGGGCCAGACGGCTCCGTTGTTTCGACCTGCCGAATCGCCGCCTCGCATGCGAAGCTCCGTCGCACCTAGCGCTTGTGCGGCTGGAATAACAAAGGTCATATCGCCGGCATGCTGAAATCCGCGAAAATACTGGCCATAGGCGGCGCCCATATCG
>NZ_RZQY01001074.1:0-1204 GCF_003998575.1 Mesorhizobium sp. M7A.F.Ca.CA.001.10.2.1
GAGCACCGGCAGCGTCTGGTTGCGCAGGATCTCGCGCGCTTCCGCGATGAATTCGACATAGGCGGCACGTGGAATAAAATATTCGTGCAGGATGTCGGTTTCTTCCATCTGATCGTTGAAGAGATAGGGCACCGAATCGTGCATCGGGTTGTTGCGGGTGACGAGACAAGCCTCGCCCTCGGCCATGGCTGAGGTGCGCGCCACCGTGCAGCTTTCGAATTTCGGCTCCAGGGTCTTTTCGGTGAACCACTTCAGTTCCTGGAACAGGCTGCCCCATTTCGCCAGGTTGATGATCACCCGCTTCAACCCAACCGAACCCGGCTCGCCGATCTCAGGCTGATCCGCCGGCGGCTGCTCCGCCACCTTGTCGTAACGGTAGACGATCATGTCCTCGAGGAAATTGCCGGGCGCCGTCGACAGATGGCCGTAGAACAGGCCGATGTCCTTGTTCGGCTCCAGCACCTCGGCGAAGAATTTCGGAAAATCGTCCGATCTGATGATTTCGCGCGAGGTCCGGTAGACGGCGTTGTCGACGACATCGAGCGTCGCCTCCAGCACCACGCCGAACAGGCCGTAGCCGCCCACGACGTGCCGGAACAGATCGGTGTTCTCGGTCGGCGAGCAGGTGGTCACCGAGCCGTCAGCCAGCATCACTCGCATCGAGCGGATCGAGCCCGCCACCGAGCCTGCCTGGTGGTCCATGCCGTGCGCATTGACCGACAGTGAGCCGCCGACCGAGAAGATGTCGGTCGACTGCATCGCCTTCACCGCTAAGCGCGGATGCAGAAGGTTCTGGATGTCGTGCCAGCGCGCGCCCGGCTGCAAGGTCATGGTCTTGGCCGCCGCATCGACGGTGACTTTGTTGAACTTTCTGAGGTCGAGCACCAGCGCGTTGTCGTCGAAGGTATGCCCGCCCATCGAATGGCGGATGGCGGCCAGTGAGACTTTCAGGCCATTGGCACGCGCGAAGGCCAGCGCATTGCCGATGTGCTCGTCCTCGCTGATCTCGACGACGCCGTAAACCGGCGTCATCGACAGGCCGCTGGCATCGTTGATGTCGCCGCCTTTTGCCGACCAGGGCAGCGACGCGTCGAAGGCCGGCGCATTGTCCAGCGGCTTCAGAGGCAGCGCGAAGCCGTCTATATCGGCGATCCGGCCTGCGTTCTTCGGCCCCGAAGGCGAGCGCGCCAGCCGCGCCACCGTG
>NZ_RZQY01001075.1:0-1199 GCF_003998575.1 Mesorhizobium sp. M7A.F.Ca.CA.001.10.2.1
GGTTTCGGGGCCGCGCAGCAACTCGGCGTCCGAAGGCAGTCCGGCCTCATTCCAGAGCCGTACGATGTCATCGCCGCTGGATTGCGCAAGGGTTGCCATGGCGGCCTTGCGCTCGGCCTGGTCGCGGGCTTCCTGTCCTCGCATAAGCTATCGTCCTCGTGGCTAAATTTGTCTATTGATATAGACAACTATACAAATTATACCTATTATCTAGCGCGTGTCCATGACGGGTGGATGACAGCGATAGAAGACTGGGCGCTGGAAGGTGGGGGGCAATGAGGGTCGGGCGGCTGTCAGCGGACGGCATCGAGCGGCGCAGTGGCGTTTCGCTGTGGCGGCAGATTGCCGACAAGATCCTGCATGCGATCGCCATCGGCGATTTCACGGAGAATGCAGCGCTGCCGCCGGAGGTGGCGCTGGCAGAACGCTATGGCGTCAACCGTCACACGGTGCGCAGCGCCATATCGGCCCTTGTAAGGGAAGGCGTGCTGCGGGCCGAGCAGGGGCGCGGCACCTTCGTGCTGTCGCGCAAGCGGCTGTCCTATCCGATCGGGGCGCGCACACGCTTTTCGACAGGACTGCAAGGGCAGACGACGGAACGGCACATCGTCCTGCTCGCCTCGTCGGTCGAGCCGGCCAGCCAGCGCGTCGCCGAGGGACTGGGTCTTCCCAAGGGAGCCGATGTGATCCGGTTGGAAACGCGCGGCGAAGCCGACGGACGGCCGGTGTCGCGCGCTGCCGGCTGGTTCGAGGCCCGGCGCTTTGCCGGCATCGATGCCGCGATGGCGGAAACAGGCTCGATCACCGCATCGCTGGCGCGGTTCGGCATAGACGACTATCTCAGGCAATCGACCGTGCTGTCGGCGCGCCATGCCGATGCGGCGGACCTTGCCGACCTCGACCTGCAGCCGGGCGCCATCGTGCTGGTCACGGTTGCCGTCAACGTCACGCCGGACGGCCAGCCGATCCAGTTTTCCGAGTCGCGGTTTCCGGCCGAACGGGTGGAGCTGAAGCTGTCGGCGCTGTAGGGAGTGGACAGCTCGGTCGCGCTTATTTTTCAGCGACTTGGCGTTTGAGGACCGCCTTCCCCCACTCCGTCTCGGCTTCGCCGAGCCACCTCTCCCCCCTCCGGAGGGAGAGGAAGGAGCCCGCCTTGCTAAGCTCGCACCCTTCCTCTACCCCGTCGATCGGGGGAGAGG
>NZ_RZQY01001076.1:0-1190 GCF_003998575.1 Mesorhizobium sp. M7A.F.Ca.CA.001.10.2.1
ATATGACCGCGAAGGCCCAGCGGCCGAGCTGGTCCTCGCCCGACGTCAGCGTCAGCGTGCCGTCGCCGGTCAGCTTGCTGGTGAACTGGAGCACCTTGGACGGCGGCGCCGGGCTTGCAGCCGGCTTGGCGGCGGCCTGCGGCGCAGCGGGATCGATGGCGCGGGCGTTGCCATTCTTGTCGGCATAGCCGAGCGTCTCCTCGCCTGAGCCACCCGTCACGCGCAGCGAAACGTCACTGCCTTCGGGAACCGTAAAGGTCGGGATCGCCTGGTTGGCGTCGGCGGTCAGGAAGATCGGCGGCTTGCCGGTATAGGCCGGTGGCGTCACCCATGCGTCGATGCGCGGCGGCACGATATCGCGCGCGCCATGGGCATTGAAGCCGTCGCTGATCCTGCCGCCCGTCGGTCCGAAGGAGAAGGCGAAGGCGGTAACGAGCAAAAGGGCCGCCACCGCGCGCAGCCCCCAGGGGTCGCGCTCCGGCACGCGCGTGCGCGGCAGGTCGGCGCCAAGGTTGTCGAGCTTTCCAGCCATACGCTTCTGGTGTTCGCGCCACAGCGCCTGCGAGAAGCTGCTTTCCCTGCCGCTGGGCCGGTCGGTCTGCACCAGCACCGGGCTGTGCAACAGTTGATTGGCGGCCTCTATGCGGCGGTCGATTTCGCCGGCGCCCGGCAGGCGGAAGAAGCGCAGCGGATAGAGCGCGGCCAGTGCCGCTATGGCAAAAGCAGCGACCAGGCCGATGCGCGCCATATCCGGCAGCCGGGAGAACAGCCCCAGCCAGGAGATGCTGAGGAACAGGCTGGCGACGATGACGAGCGGGAGCAGCAACGGCCAGCCGCGCTCGACCATCATCGAGACCCGCGTCGCCAACCGGCTCAAGGCCAGGCGTCCGGCCAGGCCGCGATCACTGCTGAAGGTGGGTCGTTGCGTCATCGGCCCTTCCTTGAGCCTATCCCGAAAACCGGGATGCGGCCTTATCCCTTTGAGCATGATCTGTTCCGAAAGGGATTTCACTTTTCGGGATCATGCTGTGGAGCGGGCAGGATAGCCCGACGCCTCACGACTCAAAGAATACCAGCAAACACGGCAAAGGCGAGGCAGTTCGGAAAAACGTGAAGTGGACCGTTATAGTTCCATCCTGCATACCCTTTAGAAGGCAGCAGGCCCTTTAGAAGGTAGCGGGGTCCGCATT
>NZ_RZQY01001077.1:0-1190 GCF_003998575.1 Mesorhizobium sp. M7A.F.Ca.CA.001.10.2.1
CCGGGATGATATTCGCCCAAGCCCGAGGCCACGGCTTCCTGTGCGTTGACGCCGTAATAGGCGTCGAAATAATTGCCTGAGGCGAAGGAAACACGCGGACCGCCCGAAATCCTGACGGTCGGCGTCACATCGTAAAAGGCGTCGGCGGCGATGTCGGCGACAAAGCCGTTGTGAGCGCGAATGCCGTGGCGCAGCTCGGCGCGGGCGCGCAGCCAGTCGGTCGGATAGAATTCGAAGAAGCCGCCGACTTCCCCGCCCCAGCGCACCGGATCGAGGCCCTTCAGCTCATCGGCGTTGTCATCATCGCGGGAAAATAGGAACTTGCCGGTCAGGCCGGCGCGGAAACCGCCATCATCGACCAGCGCCAGCGAGATGTTGTCGTTGCGCGAGACAAAGCGGGCCGCCGGTCCGGCCTTGCCCAGCGAAATGATCGGCGAGGCGCTGAGCAGGTACTTTTTGCCGCCCTCGAAATTCGGCGCCACCATGCCGGTGGCACCTACGGTCAGATACCAGTCGCCGGACAGCCAGCTGCCCTCGCCCGCATGGGCAGTGCCCGCTCCGCCCAGCACCGCAGCGGCCAACACCAGAGAGATTCTTCCGACCGGACTCATGGCCACTCCACTAACACGACACACACGATTACCGATGACAGCTTTGACGGCCCTTTGGTAAAATTTGATTTAAACCCGAGACATACGCTCGCGCTTTTGCAGCGGTCCCGCTGCCGGTCATCGACTGGACGTTGGCCCGTGCCCGGATTACCTTCCATCCGCAGTATTCCGCAGCCCTCGATGGAGACCGCGACAATGACCCTGCATGGCGACGCCTTGAAAATCGCGCTCGAACAGACACGGACAAAATGGGGATGGTTTGTCGCGCTCGGTGTGCTGCTGCTCATCTTCGGCGGCATTGCCTTCGCCAATCTGTTCGTCGCCACAGTGGCTTCCGTCTACGTCGTGGGATGGCTGATGCTGATGGCGGGCATAATCGAGATCGTGCACGCGTTCGGCGTCAAGACCTGGAGCCGGTTCTTCTATTGGCTGCTCAGCGGACTGCTGTACGCCGTTGCCGGCTTCTTCGCTTTCGGCAATCCGCTGCTTGCCTCGGCGGTGCTGACGTTCCTGCTGGCGATCGCGCTGGTCGCGTCAGGGGTGCTCAGGGCCTGGGTCGGCTACAGCCATCGGCCGGAA
>NZ_RZQY01001078.1:0-1181 GCF_003998575.1 Mesorhizobium sp. M7A.F.Ca.CA.001.10.2.1
CCCCTTGCCGCAAAGACCTTCTAGGGTTAAACCCATTTTATTTCTTTTTACCCATTTGAATAAAAACCAAGAAAAAAACCAAAAAAAATCAAAAACCGCCACAACTGTCGATATCGAAAGTATTATTGTAATTAATAATATAAACGGATCATTGGTAGGTATGGTCATATCGTCAGCCCCCTAGTTATGCCCTAGGGGGCTGAATAACACGTTTCTTTTGACTTCGCTATCGTTGGTGCAGGGCCCCTGATTGCCGCTTTCGATCACCACTGCTGCCGCCTTCGCGTCGATAGAGGCGATGCAATTCTGTTTCTGGCTGAACTCTGCCGCAGCGAGGCCCCAACAGATTACGATCACCCGTGCGGGCTTCCGTCATCTGCCTACGGCAGCTTCTCCCTGTTCTCACGCAAAATACTCCTGCAGCGGCCTGACCTCGAGGCTCCCCGCCTTCAGCGCAGCAATCGCTTCCGCCACCGCAGCCGCACCCGACAACGTGGTGTAATACGGCACCTTCTGCATCAGCGTCGCCCTGCGCAGCGACTTCGAGTCCGACACGGCCTTCTGGCCGTCCGTCGTGTTGAAGACGATCTGCACCTGTCGGTTGCGGATGGCGTCCTCGATGTGGGGGCGGCCTTCCAGGACCTTGTTGATCTTCTGCGCGTCGACACCGTTTTCGGCGAGGAAGCGGGCGGTGCCCGAGGTGGCCAGGACCTTGAAGCCGAGGCCGGCAAGGCGCTTGACCGCCGGCAATATGCCTTTCTTGTCCTCGTCGCGCACCGAGACGAACAGCGTGCCGGAACGCGGCAGGTCGACACCGGCCCCTAACTGGCTCTTGGCGAAGGCGAGCGCGAAATCGCGGTCGAGACCCATGACCTCGCCGGTCGAGCGCATTTCCGGGCCGAGCAGGATGTCGACGCCGGGGAAGCGGGCGAAGGGGAAGACCGCTTCCTTGACCGCGATGTGGCCGGGGTTTCTGGGGTCGGGCATGGCGCCGTAATGGGCGAAGGCGTCTTCCAGTTTTTCGCCGGCCATGATGCGGGCGGCGATCTTGGCAATGGGCCGGCCGATGGTCTTGGCAACGAAGGGCACGGTGCGCGATGCGCGCGGGTTGACCTCCAGCACATAGACCGTGCCATCCTTGATCGCATACTGCACGTTCATCAGCCCGCCGACATTGAGAG
>NZ_RZQY01001079.1:0-1181 GCF_003998575.1 Mesorhizobium sp. M7A.F.Ca.CA.001.10.2.1
TCTGCGCGCCGCTGGCGATCACCGCCTACATCGCCTGGTCATTCATCGGTTGGGTCGATTCCTGGGTGAAACCCTATATTCCGGCCCGCTACAGCCCTGACACCTATTTGTCGTTTCCTGTGCCGGGATTCGGGCTGATCGTGGCGCTCATCCTGATCACGCTGATCGGCTTCCTTACGGCCAACATCGTCGGCCGCGCCATCGTCAATTTCGGCGAGCGCCTGCTTGGCCGCATGCCGTTGGTGCGCGGCATCTATGGCTCGCTGAAACAGATTTTCGAGACCGTGCTGTCCAACAAGGGCGACATGTTCCGCCAGGTCGGACTGGTCGAATATCCGCGCAAGGGTGTGTGGTCGCTGGTGTTCGTCGCCAGCGAGAAGGAAACCGAGATCAACCAGAAGCTCGACCAGGAAGGCGATCCGCTGATTGCCGTATTCATGCCGTGCACGCCAAACCCGACCACCGGATTCCTGATGTATGTGCCGAAGTCGGACATCGTGCTGCTCGACATGACGATTGAGGACGGCGCCAAGCTGATTGTGTCGGCCGGGCTGGTGGCGCCCGAGGTCAAGCAAATGGTTGTCGTGAATGGCGAGCCGATCGAAGGGATGCTCGCCAACCCGTCGGTTGCCGCCCTGGCTCAGCCGGCGCGCAGGAGCCGCACGGCCTCGTCGCGGCCGAACAAATAAAGCAGCAGGCGCAACGCCTCGCCACGCTGCGATTGCAGCTCCGGGTCGCGCGACAGGATCAGCCTGGCATCGTCGCGGGCGGCCTCCAGAAGGTCGGCATGCGCCTCGATGCGCGCAACCTGGAAACCCGGCGTGCCGGACTGGCGGGTGCCCAGCAATTCGCCTTCGCCGCGCAGCTTCAGGTCTTCTTCGGCGATCAGGAACCCGTCCTCGGTCTCGCGCATCACCGACAGCCGGCGTTTTGCGGTCTCGCCGAGCGGGTCCTTGTAGAGCAGCACGCAGGAGGAGGGCTTGTCGCCACGCCCGACCCGGCCGCGCAGTTGGTGCAGCTGGGCCAGGCCGAAGCGCTCGGCGTGCTCGATGACCATGACGGTGGCGTCCGGCACGTCGACGCCGACCTCAATGACGGTGGTGGCGATCAGGATGCGTGTCTCGCCCTGCTTGAAGGCACGCATCGCCTCGTCCTTCTCGGCACCCTTCATGCGGCCGTGA
>NZ_RZQY01000107.1:0-12836 GCF_003998575.1 Mesorhizobium sp. M7A.F.Ca.CA.001.10.2.1
CATCGGAGAGCAGCGCCGCCTTCAGCAACAGGTCCAGCTGGCCGGTGGGCCACGACCAGCCATAGTCCGGGAAGCGGCGGCCGATGCGGCGAACGGGCGTGGCGTTCAACTGGAACCTGCCTTGTTCTGGGCTCGCCGCTGCATGGCGAGCCTTGCGACCTGGAGGTAGCCCCGGTCGCGTGCCGGATCGCGGCCGTAGGAAAGGCTGCCCGGACGGATGCGGCGCAATGCAAGCACGTCGTCGAGCATGGCAAGGGCAAAGCCTGCCTCACGAACCCGGGCGATCCAGTCGATCATCTCGCCGCGACCGCCTGGTGGGTCGATGATGGGACCGACGCTCTGCACCACCTCTTGGCGGATCATCATCGTCGTGCGCGACCAGCCAGCTCCACTGGTCGCATCGGGCAAATCGGGGCTGTCGCCGCGAAACGTCCGCCAATGCGTAAAGACGCCCGTTGTCCCGGGATGACGGTCGAGATGGACCAGCTGCTTTTCGATCTTGTCCGGCAGCCACAAATCGTCGGCATCGAGCGTCGCGATGAGCGGCGTCGAGAGTGCCGCAATGCCGCGGGTCGTTGCGCTGCCAGGTCCGGCATTGTCCTGTCGCAGCACCGTCACCGGCAGGTTCATCGCTTCGATCACCGCAGCCGTATCGTCGGTCGAACCGTCATCGACCACGACGATGGCCTCCGCCTTTGCCGTCTGGGCCAGAACGGAGTTCAGGGCAGCGCCGATGGTGGCGGCCGCGTTGAAAGCCGGAATGACAACGCCGTAGCCTGCCATCAAAGGAACCGCCACTGCGCGAGATCCTTGAAGTCGAAAATCCCCTCCACCCGGCGCAAGCTGGGGTCGGCCTTGCGACGCTTCATCGACTTGTGAATGGCGCGCATGAACTCGCGAAAGGGCACATCGGCTTCCTTGGTCATGTTGCCGGGATGACGTCTGTAGTAGAGAGCCACCGTATCGGGCATAACGTATTTTGTCTGGCTCTCAAAGATACGCAAAAGATAGTCGGTGTCCTCGGCCTGTTTGAAATCCTCGTCGAAACCTCCGGTGCGCTCGATGAGGTTTCGCGCAAAGATCCCGGCGGACAGGTGGATCCCTCGCACGGTGATGGAGTGGCTGTCGGCGGCCGGTTCCAGCGTCTCGCCATCTATCTTGTCGACCAACGTCATGCGCGAATAGGTCAGGTCCAGGCCAGGATCTTCTCCGAAGCAGGCGAGATCCGCCTTGAAGCGCCCTGTCGGGGAGATGTCGTCCGAATCGAGAAACGACACCAGGCCGGTCTGCGGCAGCAACTGCTTCAGCCCGGCATTGCGCGCCTTTGTGACGCCGCCATTGCTCTGCTGGAAAAGACGAATGCACGGGGCCTCGTCGATCAACGACCGTACGACGGCTGCCGAACCATCGGTCGACCCATCGTCGATGACGATGATGTCGAGATCGATGTCTTCGCGCTGCCTGAGCAGCGAGCGCAGCGCGAGGCCAACGAATTGTTCGCGATTGTAGACCGGCATGATGACGCTCAGCTTCATGGGCGTCTCCGGCAGCATTCCGGGCTTGGCTGATCCGACTTGATGGTGTCGAGCATCATAGCATCCGCCAATCGGTGGGACTCTTCAATTCGAAGATTCCCTGGACCTCTCGCCGTGCCGGATCGGCCTTGCGCCGCCGCATCGACTTGTGGATTGCACGCAAGTGGTTGCGGACCCTGCCGCTATGTTCCTTGGTGACATTTCCGGCATGGCGTCGGTAGTAGATCGCGACGGCGTCCAACAATTCGTAGTTCGGTCCCGCCTCGAAAACGCGCAGCAGATAGTCGGTATCCTCAGCCTGCTCGAAATCCTCATCGAACTCGCCCGTCCGGTCGACAAGCCCTCTGCTGAACACGGCGGCGCTCAGCGAAATTCCCCGAAGTGTCATCGTGCGGCTGGCGACTGCCGGTTTCAGCCGCTCATCGTCAATCCGCTCGACCAGCGTCATCAGCGAGTAGGTCAGCTCGAGTCCGGGGTCTGCTCTGAAGCGCGCGAGGTCCTTCTTGAACCGTCCGGCCAGCGAGATGTCGTCAGAATCCAGAAACGAAACGAACTCCGCATCCGGCGGCAGTTGCCGCAGCCCGGTGTTGCGCGCCCTGGCTACGCCCATGTTGGATTGCTGGAACAGTCGGATGCAGGCGTTTTCGCGCATCATCGAGCGCACGGCCTCAGCAGAGCCGTCGGTCGAGCCGTCGTCGATGACGATGATGTCGAGATCGGCGGCGTCCCGCTGCCGCACCAGCGAGCGCAATGCCGAAACGACATAGCGCTCACGGTTGTAGACGGGCATTATCACGCTCAGTTTCACGAAGCGCCCCGCGTGAGAAAGTCCGCAATCGTACCGGCTATCTCCTGTGGCTGCGTCCCCAGCGACAGACGATAGCACGGCAGCAGGCGGGTCAGGTCGCTGAAGAAGCGAAAGCCGCTCTCCCGCTCGCCCGGCATCTGCGCTATGCCCGACGGCGCCAAGGCAATCATGGCATCCCTGCGCGACACCGGCACGATCGAACTTGCCTCGCCTCCGCCGATATGTGGCACCAGCAGCGCGATGATGTCCAGAGTTTCGGGCACCGGCCGAGGCGCGATGTCATCAATGTGAAAAGCATGCTTGCCTTGCCAGTTGAGCGGACCATGCGCTTTCAGCCGATGCTTCAGCCCAAGCCGAACGAACCCCTGGGGATCCTGTTTGAGTGTTGAAAACAGTGGGCGGGCAGTCACGCCGTTGGAGAGGTCGACCAGCACATAGTCGTCGCCGACGCTGTCCAGTCCGTTGAGGAGGCCGGCGGCGACGGTTCCGGATTTCCCGGCCCCGCCCGCGCCGGCCAGCAGCACGCCCCTGCCCTTAGTCCCGAGCGTCCCCGCATGGGCCAGCCGCATGCCGCGTGCCGCATATTCCCAATGCAGGAAAGCCCGCAGCGGCGCTCCCGGCTCCCACGGTGGAAAGGCATCGGCCGAAGCCATCAATTGCACGCCAACGCGACGTTGCGGATCATAGAACTGCCAGAAATCCAGGTCGTGAAAATGGTTGCCGCGCAATCCGGCCTCCGCCAGCCGGGTGGCGAAGCCATGCTGCGTGAAGGGCCCCTGGCCCCAACTGACCGGTGCCGCGATGCCGTCTATGCCGGGATGTGCGACGAAGACGCGGCAGCTGTCGGCAGGCGTTCGGTTGCCCGGAGCCGTGACAAGGCCATGAGCGACGGCATCCGCCAATGCGCCGACGCTGACATGCGCGGTCAGATCCAGATGCGGCAAGCTCGCCTTGCAGGTCAGCGGATAATGCGCGGCGCTGCTTTCTGCTTGCGCCAGGACATGGCGTGCGTAGTCAACCAAGTTTTCGAGAGTGACGTTCGGCATGGGTCTGCCTGTTCCGGAGCTGCCCGGCAACGAGAACCTGATGGGCGCTTCAGTTGGCCTGCTTCACCGCGGGCCAGCCGAGGGGCTCCTCGACCTCGTGGATGGGATCGACGACAATGAGATCGGCGAGATCGTCATGGATGTCGACCTTCAGGGGCTCTCTGGCAGCGGCGAGCTGAGCCAGCAATTCGCTTGGAGCCGGTCTTGCCACGCCATCGGTTACGGCCGCCAGCAAACCGAATTCGAGCAATTGTGAAACAAAGCCGTCAATCGCGGCGGCATCGAGGGCGCCAATGCCGGTCGCGGCGCCGACCAGTTCGGAGGCAGGCACGCCGGACGACAGTGCATCCCAAAGTCTGCTGCCTGAATCAGAGAAGCCGAAATATTTACCCGTGGTCAGGTCAAGAACGACGGCTTCGCCGTCGAAGGATTCAAAGACGATATCCTTGCTGGCAATGGCATAGATGCCGGATTGTCGCATGTTTGCTCCCCCGCCGAGCAGGCCGCGGAGATGATCTTCGGGCCTACGGTCAACCCCACCGTTGCAGGCGTCTAACCATTTGCAGGGTTTTTGGCAAGATGGCGCAGGCTCGGGGGCGAGCGCAGCCGGTCACGCTTCGATTTCAAGCGCAGAAAGCGGCTTCGAGCAACAGGCGAGGATAAAGCCGTCCTCGATTTCGTGATCGAGGATGCCGCCATTGTGACTCATCTCGACATCGCCCGCGACCTTCCTCACCTTGCAGGTGCCGCACAGGCCGAACTCGCAGGCGGCGGGAATCCGCACCCCAGAGGCGCGTGCCGTCTGCAGCACGGTCTGGCCGGCGACGCATTCGGCATCGACATCGGAAAGCGAAAACCGGATCGGTGTCACGGCCTCGACGGCAGCAGCAGCGCCGTCCTCCGCCGGCGGCGAGAACGGCGCCGGGATTTCCTCCACGGCAGGCGCAGCAAAGCTTTCCTGATGGTATTTCGCCATGTCGAAGCCGGCGGCGTCCAGCATGCCGCGCACGGCGCGCATGAAGGGATCGGGGCCGCAGCAGAAAATCTCGCGCTCGCGGAAATCGGGCGCCAGCAATGGCAGCCGGATCGCGTCGATGCGGCCCATATGGCCGAACCAGCCCTCGCGGCTCGACCGCTCCTCGATCATGAAGCCGAGCGACAGGCCGGGCATGCGGCTGCCGAGCAGCTCGAGTTCCTTGCGGAAAATGATCTCTTCCGGGCGGCGCGCACAGTTGACGAAGCCGACATCTGTCCATGGCGCACAGTCGTTCAACCAGCGCAGCATCGACATCATCGGCGTCACGCCGGAGCCCGCCGAAATGAACAGATATTTGGCCGCCGGGTGGCTATGCAGCGAAAAATCACCGGTCGGCCCATAGGCCTTGACGTGCGAGCCCGGCGTCAGATGGTCGAACATCCAGCGCGTGCCGGTGCTGCCCGCCTGCGCCTTGACCGTCACCGCGATCGAGAATGGCCGCGACGGCGAGGACGACAGCGTGTAGGTGCGCATCAGCGGCCCGTCCAATGTCGGCAGTTCCAGCGTCACGAACTGGCCCGGCTTGTAGCGGAACCAGGTCTGGTTGTCGGAGCGGAAGGTGAAGGTCTTCACGTCCGGCGCTTCGTCGCTGACGCCGATCACTTCCAGCACCTGCAGCCGGTCGTTCCAGGGCGTCATCTGGTCGAGATGGCGATAGAGGCCAAGGTCCGTCATCGCATTCATCCTCTTGTCCCCTGGGCTAGGCGACGCTGCGCAGGGCCGGCCGGCCGCCTTCGGCAAGGCGCGGCCCGATGAACGACGTGTACCACTCGACGAACTGGATCACGCCGCCCTCATGCAGCTCCGAATAGGGGCCTGGTTCGTAGGCCGGCGACAGGATGCCGAAGGCGTTTTCCTCGACGATGCGGCGGTCCTGGTCGTTGGTCTCGGTCCAGACATGGGTGAGCTCAGCGAGGTCGTAGTCGACGCCTTCGACCGCATCCTTGTGGACGAGCCATTTCGTCGTCACCGCGGTTTCCGTGGCACTGATCGGCAGCACGCGGAAGGTGACGGCATGGTCGCCGAGGATATGGTTCCAGGTTGTCGGATAATGATAAAGCAGCAAGGAGCCGATGCGGTCGGTTGAAACGCTGTCGGACAGGTTCTTCTTCACCGCCCGTTTTCCCGTCATGGTGTAGCTGACGGCATCGCGCAGCAGCGGCGCGCGGGTGGCGCGGTACTGCCCTGCCGGATCGATGCGGAATTTGCTCGGCAAGCCTGATGCCTCGCATCTGGCCCAGTGCGCGACCATCTCGGGGTCGCTGTCGGCGCCGTTGACGCCGGTCACGGTCGGCGCCTCGGGGAAGGTCTTGCACAGCTCAGGGTGATTGGCGACGCAGTGGTAGCACTCGCGGTTGTTTTCCCAGACCAGCTTCCAGTTGCCCTTCTCGATGATCGTGCTCTCAAAGGCGATCTTTGCCTCACGCAAACGGTGCGGCAAAAGATAAGGTTCGATCATCGCCCGCATCGGCGCGAAATCCGCCGGCTCCTTGGCCAGGCAGATGAAGATGTAGCCGCCGACGCTCTCGCAGGCGACCGGCTTCAGGCCGAAATCACTCTTGTCGAAACCGTCGGCCATCTGGCGGGCAAACAGCAGGCGGCCGTCCAGCTCATAGGTCCACTGATGATAGGGGCAGACGAGCTTTGCCGCCGTACCCTTTTCCGCGTTGCACACGCGGCTGCCGCGATGGCGGCAGGAATTGTGGAAGGCGTTGATCTTGCCTTGCTGGTCGCGGACAAGGACGACCGGATAGTCGCCGATCTGCACGGTGATGTAGCTGCCCGGCTTCGGCAGTTCGCAATCATGGCCGATGAACAGCCAGTCGCGATACCAGATCAGCTCCATGTCGAGCTTGAAGTAGTCTGGATCGGTGTAGAAGGGCTGCTCCAGCGAAAAGCCTTGCCGGCGCCCCTTCAGGAGCCTCAGCATGTCGTTGCGGGTATCCATGTCCTGTCCTCGTTTCTAAGGACTGAACTGGTGGTGATGGAGGAAGGATTGAAACGCAGGCCGGCTAGGTGCCGGAAGCGCTATCCACCTCTTGACCGCCCACCGCGATCAGTCGAGTCTAAAAATCTCGGGCTGGTTTCCGGGCTCTGGAGTTGTCCTTGCGGACCATCGCGACACCTTCCCAGGCAGTTGCCCAGTGGTCTCCCGTTGCGACTTGAACTCCACCACCGTTGCGGGGGCAGCGCCGGATTCTGACCGGCTTCCCAATTCTCCGCCTCGTCGTCACGAAGCGGCACCTGAGATGGGTATGATCTAACCACGATCGCTGGCGCGCCGTCGGCATGAAAACGACATCGTATCCATGCGGCGCGACACGGCATGCGAAACGTCACCGCAGATCGTCGCGGGCCGAAATCCCGCCTCCCGGGCGGCCATTTGCCGGCTGCGATCTTCCCGAGTCCGACCCTTGGCGGGGGTCAAAAAAGGTTAACGGTTTCGAAAAGTGACTATTAGCTTGACCTAAAATCGAACCGAACGGTTCGTTTCTGTTGACGGTGCGTGCAGGACGGTGTGAACGCCGGGCCTTTGAAACAGTCAGTGATCCATCGGATGGTTAAACTTAACATGCTGATATAGAGAGGAAAAATGTATCTCTAGATTCCCCTGGCACAATTTCAAGGTGTGGATTCATGGTCCACACGGAACAACTTCGTGATTGGAAAAGGCGGGGTTGCCCTCCCACATCGGGGCTGTCCGAACGACGCGATTTCATTTCCAAGACACGCCGCTAGACGGACGGAAAAAGACGATACTGGAGTACAAAAATGAAAAAGATCATTCTCACTGCCGCAGCCCTTCTGGCCATTTCCGGCAGCGCCTTCGCTGGTAGCGACCACTACGGTTCGAACGCCGCGGCAGCCACTGCTGTCGACAGCTCGTACACCGCTTCGACCAAGAAGTCGGAACCGGCTGCTCAGGCGCCTGCCCAGGGTGCTGACCACAACCTCTTCGGCAACAACTAACAGCCGATTCCCAGTCGACGGCGGGCTCGCCCGCTGCCCTGGCGAAATTCAGACATTCGAAATTCAGACATTCAGGAGTATTTAAGATGAACAAGATCCTCATTGCTGCCGCCGCCGTTCTGGCCATCACCGGCAGCGCTTTCGCGGGCAGCGACAACTACGGTTCGAACGGCGCCAACCAGCCTGCCGCCGCTGTGGACCAGTCGTACACGGCTTCCACCAAGACCTCGGAACCGGCTGCCCAGACACCCGCTCAGGGCAGCGATCGTAACCTCTTCGGTCGCTAAAACCAATTTCGCAAGCGACGGCAGCTGTGCCTGCCGTCTGGCGAAATCCAGAATTCAGGAGACTAAAATGAACAAGATCCTTATTGCTGCCGCCGCCGTTCTGGCCATCACCGGCAGTGCTTTCGCCGGCAGCGACAACTTTGGCTCCAACGGCGCCAACCAGCCTGCGGTTACTTCGGTTGACAGCGCGCATACGAGCTCGGTCCGCAACAGCGGTGGCCTCGTCGAGAAGCTGCTCAATTCGTCGGGCGACGTAGAGAAGTCCGCTCCTCAGGGCAGCGACCGGAATCTCTTCGGCCGTTAACAGTCGAAGCTGATCTTCAAAAAAAGAGCGGCGGGCCTGGCCCGCTGCTCTTTTTTGTCCAAGACGCGGTTCTGCCTCAGGCCGCCTTCGCTTCAGCCTCATGAAGGGCAAACGACCGTCCGTCAGCGTCGAAGAGATGCAGGTCCTCGCCATTGGCGCTCAGCCGCAATGTCGAACCGCGCTTGACCTCGACATTGCCGGGCAGCTTGGTCACCAGCGGCAGGTCGGCGCGACCGATGTCGACATAGACCAGCTGCACCTCGCCGAGCTGCTCGACATAGTCGACCGTCCCCTCGAACAGATAGTCCGCGCCGCTGGCGATGATCAGGTCCTCCGGCCGCACGCCAAAACTCACCGCAGCGCCCTTTGCCGAAGCCGGCGTCGCGATCGGCACGGTTGCCTTGCGTCCGCCGACATGGCTGACGACGGTCGGATTGCCTGATTTGTCGATGGTTGCGGGCAGGATATTCATGGCCGGCGAGCCGATGAATTGCGCAACGAACAGATTGCCGGGCTTCTTGTAGAGGTCCATCGGCGTGCCGACC
The DNA here is from genome assembly GCF_003998575.1 of Mesorhizobium sp. M7A.F.Ca.CA.001.10.2.1. Lineage (NCBI taxonomy): Bacteria > Pseudomonadati > Pseudomonadota > Alphaproteobacteria > Hyphomicrobiales > Phyllobacteriaceae > Mesorhizobium > Mesorhizobium sp. M7A.F.Ca.CA.001.10.2.1. Next base: position 8,532 of record NZ_RZQY01000107.1, read on the forward strand.
TGCTCGATATGGCCGTCCTTGAGCACCACGATGCGGTCGGCGAGCGTCATTGCCTCGACCTGGTCGTGGGTGACGTAGATCATGGTCGTGTTGGGCATCGATTCCTTGAGCTTGGCGATTTCGATGCGGGTGGCGACTCGCAGCGCCGCATCAAGGTTCGAAAGCGGCTCGTCGAACAGGAACACCTTCGGATTGCGCACGATGGCCCGGCCGATGGCGACGCGCTGGCGCTGGCCGCCCGACATCGCCTTGGGCAGGCGGTCGAGATATTTGGTCAGCTGCAGGATCTCGGCGGCCTGACGCACGCGGCGGTCGATCTCGGCCTTGTTCTCTTTGCCGATCTTCATCGAGAACGCCATGTTGTCGTAGACGGTCATGTGCGGGTAGAGCGCGTAGGACTGGAACACCATGGCGATGCCCCGTTTCGACGGCGGCACGTCGTTCACCACTTCGCCGGCTATTCTGAGCTCGCCGGAGGTGATTTCCTCGAGCCCGGCGATCGATCTCAGCAATGTCGACTTGCCGCAGCCCGACGGGCCGACGAAGACGATGAACTCGCCCGATTTAATATCGAGGTCGATGCCGTGGAGAATGTTCAGATTGCCGTAGGACTTCTTCACTTGTCTTAGCGTGACATCGGCCATTTGGTTTCCTCCAGTGATTGGAATTCAGTCGAGACGCCCGAACCAGGCGCCGTAGCCGCCAAGCTCGATGGAACCGCTGTTCGCCTGCCCCGAAAATCCGTGCCCGGGCAGAGGTTGCAGCGATCGGCCGCCAAGGTCAACCTTGGCCGGCCCGGCTCCCAGATTGAAGACGCAGACGATCTGCTCGTTGCCTGCGCGGCGCGTGAAGGCGACGGTGTCGCCCTCACTTTCGATGAAGGTGATGTCGCCCTTGGCGAGCGCCGGATGGGCACGCCGGAAGGTGAGAAAGCGCCGGTAGTGCTCGAGCAGCGAAGCCTCGTCGCCCTGCTGGACATTGACCGCTTGCGCCAGATGCTTGGCCGGCACCGGCAGCCAGGGCTTTGCCTGGGAGAAGCCGCCATTCTTGGCGCTGCCATCCCACACCATTGGCGTGCGGCAGCCGTCGCGGCCCTTGAATTCCGGCCAGAAGCGGATGCCGTAGGGATCCTGCAGATCCTCGAACCGCAGCTCTGCCTCACCGAGCCCAAGCTCCTCGCCCTGGTAGATGCAGACCGAACCGCGCAACGACATCAGCAGCGCCGAGATGACCTTGAGGTAGGCGGTCGGGTCGGCCTCATTGGCGGCCCAGCGCGAGGCCGGGCGCATCACGTCGTGGTTGGAGAAGGCCCAGCACGACCAGCCGTCGCTGGCGACTTTGCCGAAGGATTCCAGCACCGAGCGGACCTTGCCCGCGCTGATCTTTTCCGGCGCCAGGAAATCGAAGGAGTAGCACATGTGCACGCGCTTGCCGCCTGCGGTGTAGGCGGCAACCACTTCAAGCCCGCGCTGCGAATCGCCGACCTCGCCGACCGCTGCGGTTGCCGGATACTCATCGAGCAGGGCACGGAACCGTTCGAGGAAGCCGAGGTTCTCGGGCCGGCTCTTGTCGTAGAGATGGTCCTGGTAGTTGTAGGGGTTGACCGCCGGCGCGGTCTGGTCGTTGCGCTCTTCCGGCGGCAGCGGCGGATTGTTTTCCAGGCCCTGGCTGTGGAAGTAGAAATTGATGGTATCGAGCCGGAAACCGTCGACGCCGCGCTCCAGCCAGAAGCGGGTGACGTCGAGCAATGCGTCCTGGACTTCGTGGTTGTGAAAGTTGAGGTCGGGCTGTTCGGCCAGGAAATTGTGCATGTAATATTGCTGGCGGCTGGTGTCCCATTGCCACGCCGAGCCGCCGAAGATCGACAGCCAGTTGTTGGGCGGTGTGCCGTCCGGCCTGGCGTCTGCCCAGACGTACCAATCGGCTTTCGGGTTGCTGCGGCTCGACCGGCTTTCCTTGAACCAGGGATGACTGTCGGCAGTGTGCGACAGCACCTCGTCGATCATCACCTTCAAGCCCAGCCTGTGTGCCTCGGCGGTCAGCGCGTCGAAATCGGCCAGCGTGCCGAACATCGGATCGACATCGCAGTAATCCGTCACGTCATAGCCGAAATCCTTCATCGGCGACTTGAAGAACGGCGAGATCCAGATGGCATCCGCGCCGAGTGCGGCGATATAGGAGAGGCGGCCTATGATGCCCTTGAGATCGCCGATGCCGTCGCCATTCGAGTCCTGATAGCTGCGCGGATAGATCTGGTAGATCACCGCGCCCCGCCACCAGTCGCGATCGATGGCGAGGTCAGGCTTCGAGCTGGCCTTCAAAGCGGATTGCATCGTCTCAGCCTCCTTTCACCGAGCCGGCAAGCAGCCCGCGGACAAAATAGCGCTGCAGCGAGAAGAACACGATCAGCGGTACGATGATGGTCACGAAAGCCGATGTCGTCAGAATCTCCCAGTCGCCGCCGCGCGAGCCCAACAGCGCGTTGAGCTTGGCGGTCAGCACGATCTGGTCTGCCTCTGTACCGAGGAAAACCATCGCCACCAGCAGATCGTTCCATACCCACAGGAACTGGAAGATGGCAAACGAAGCCAGCACCGGGAACGACAGCGGCAAGACGATCTTGACGAAGATCTCGAAATCGCTGGCGCCATCGATGCGCGCCGATTCCATGATTTCGCGCGGCAGGCCGGCAATGTAGCTGCGCAGCAGGTAGATGGCGAAGGGCAGGCCGAAGCCGGTATGCGCCAGCCAGATGCCGAGATAGGTCTTCGACGGCATGCCGAAGAAAGCGCCGACGCCGTTGTAGAGCTTCAACAGCGGGATCAGCGACATCTGCAATGGCACCACCAGCAGGCCGATGATGACGGCGATCAGCAGCGCCCGGCCGGGAAACCGCATCCAGGCCAGCGCATAGGCGGCAAAGGCGGCGATCAGGATCGGGATGACGGTAGCCGGAATGGTGACGGTCAGGGAATTCATGAATGACCGTCCGATGCCTTCGGAGAACAGCACGGTTCTGTAATTGTCGGTGGTGAATTTCGGCGGCGCCGACGAAGCATAATAGACGCGCTGGCCGCGATCGCCTTCGAATGCTTTCGGGGAATGCATGATGAAGCTGCCGTCGGCATTGAGCTGCAAGGTCACGCCGTCGCCGAGATCGGCTGTGGTGCCGGCGGGATATTGCGTCGGTGTCGCCGATTTGACCCCGAAGGCGCTGATGTCGCGCTTGGCGCCGTCGCCGAAGATATTGCCCTCGAGGACGAACTTGCCGTCCTTCTCGACTTGCGCCGAGGCGGGCGGGAGCCGGCCTGCTTCCGTCTGGGTGGAACTGGCGAACGAGTTCCACCAGCCCGAGGCGATGATCTGGTTCTTGTCGCGCAGCGACGAGACCAGGATGCCGAGCGTCGGTATGGTCCAGATCGCGACGAAGATGAGCACGGCGATGTGGACGCCAAAACGGCTGGCGAAGGAATTTCCGGCCGCGACGGCCATCTCAATGTCCTCCCGTCTCTTTGTTCGCCTGGCGGATGTTCCAGACCATGATCGGAATGACGGCAATCATGATGATGATGGCGATGGTGGCGCCGCGGCCGAAATCGCCGCCGCCGCGGAACATCCAGTCGAACATCAGATTGGCCAGCACCTGGCTGTTCCACTGGCCGTTGGTCATGGTCAGCACGATGTCGAACACTTTGAGCACCAGGATGGTGATCGTGGTCCAGACCACGGCGATGGTGCCCCAGATCTGCGGCACCATGATCTTCCAGAAGATCTGGAACGGATTGGCGCCGTCGATGACGGCGGCTTCCAGCGTTTCTTCGGGAATGCCGCGCAGGGCGGAAGACAGGATGACCATAGCAAAGCCGGTCTGGATCCAGATCAGGATGATCATCAGGAAGAAATTGTTCCAGAACGGCAGCGATATCCAGACCTGCGGCTGGCCGCCGAAATGCTGGATGATGGCGTTGAGGATGCCGATCTGCGTCTGGCCGTCGCCCCGATACTCGTAGATGAATTTCCAGATCACGCTGGCGCCGACGAAGGAGATCGCCAACGGCAGGAAGATCAGGCTCTTGGCGATCGTGCCCCACCAGATCTTGTCCGTAAGCACGGCGATGATCAGCCCGAGGAAGGTGCAGGCGGCCGGCACCACCGCCAGCCAGATGATGTTGTTGAGGATCGAGTTGCGGAACTCGCGATCGCCGAACGCCCATTGATAGTTCGCCAAGCCGACGAAATTGATGCCGCTGCGATCGAGGAACGACAGCCGCAGCGTCTCGACCACCGGATAGATCAGGTAAATGG
>NZ_RZQY01001080.1:0-1172 GCF_003998575.1 Mesorhizobium sp. M7A.F.Ca.CA.001.10.2.1
GCAGGCCACTGTCATCGGCGCCTTGCGCCGTGGCGATCTCGGGCACCGGCTGCGCGGCGGCGGCAGGAACTGGGGCAGGCTTTTCCGCCGGAAGGGCGGTGGGCGGCGCGACGACCTCGCCGGCAATGGCCTGCGCGGCGTCGAGCAAAGCGCGGTCGCCCTCCGACAGCCGGCTGCGGTCGATCTTGCCGAGCTTGGCACGAACGTCCTCGATTGTCCCCGAGGTGACGGTGGAAAGGCTGGCATAGAGCAGGGCGCGTGGATCGTCCTGATTGGTGTTGCCGTCGCGGCCCTGTTCCGCCCGCGCCGAAGCGAAGGCCGACAAGTCGTTCAGGCCGTCTATCGCGGCCCGGCGGGCGATGCGCAGATAGATCACCTTCTCGCGCTCGGGATCCATCATCGAGGTGATGTCGCCCAGCTTGTCCTGGCTGATCGACATGTGCAGCGCGATGACGCCGGAGACGAAGGAGTCGGCGAACTGGCTGGCATAGGGCGAATAGAGGTAGCGCTCGACATATTGGGTGGAAGCAAGGGCGAAGCGTGCCGCGTCGCCTTGCGCGACTGCAAGGCCGACCGAACGGCGAAGTGCCGCTTCCTCGACCAGCGTGCCGGGGCTGAGCAATCTTGCCTCGTCGAGCAGACGGAGTGCGGTCGCCGGCTGATCACCGGCAAGCAGTGAGCCTTTGACCAAAGCGAGGAAGGCGCCGAGATCCGGAGGCAGCGCCATGGGATCGATCGGCCTCAAGGCTTCGATAGCCTCGCCGGGCCGGCCGTTGAGGTAATCAATCACGCCTTTGGCGATGGCAAGGCTTTGCGGATCCGTCGTAGCGCGCGACGTGGCCGCTTCGACGGTCACCGGGTTGCCGCCGCTCATGCCGTAGACAAGCAGGGCTCGAAAGTTCTTGGGATCCTTGTAGTCCTCGGCATTCGCCGCCCGCAGGCGCGCATCCGCCATCTCCAGCAGCTTGGCTTGCATCGGCAAGGCGGCATGATCGCCGGCGGCTATGCGGTCCTGGATGAGTTGCAGCGAGCGCACCAGCTGATACGGCTGCAGCGCGTCCTGGGCGAAACCGGCCGACGGGTGTCCGCCGGCCAGCAGCAACAAACCAATCAACCGGCGGGTGACGGCCGCTCGCTTCATCCGCCGGTCGCCATCAGGATCTCGATGCGAC
>NZ_RZQY01001081.1:0-1169 GCF_003998575.1 Mesorhizobium sp. M7A.F.Ca.CA.001.10.2.1
ACCAGGTCTTCACCGATTTCGGCTGGCCGATGGGGCCTTTCCAGATGGGCGATCTCGCCGGTCTCGACATTGGCTGGCGCAACCGCAAGGCGCGTGGCCTGTCGGCCGTGATCGCCGACACGCTGTGCGAACAGGGGCGTTTCGGCCAGAAGACCGGCCGGGGTTTTTACCTTTACGAGGCTGGCGCGCGTACACCAGTGCCGGATCCCGAGGTTGAAGCGCTGATCCGCGACAAGGCCGCGGAGAAGGGCATCGTGCCGCGCGCGATCAGTGCGGAGGAAATCATCGAGCGCACGCTTTACCCCCTGGTCAACGAGGGCGCCAAGATCCTTGAGGAAGGCATAGCGGCCCGTGCGTCCGACATCGATGTCGTCTGGGTCAATGGCTACGGCTTTCCCATCGGCAAGGGCGGGCCGATGTTCTGGGCTGGCCTCGAAGGCCCGGCCAGGATCATCGAGCGGCTCGAGTACTGGCATCAACGGACAGGCAAGGACGTGTTCAAGCCGGCGCCCCTGCTGAAGCGGATGGTCGAGACCGGGTCGTGGAACGGCGACGCGATAGCCTGATCAATCGTCATGGGCAATCCACCCAATTGTCGAGGTCTGCGCTGCCCCTCATCGCCCTGCCGGGCGTTCGTTGTTCGAAAAGCCAAGCAGTTGGCTTTTCGTCCGCTGCGCGGACCACGCCTCGACTCCCCGTATAGTGACGGGGAGAAGGGGCTCGCGATAACCTCGTCGCCTGTCTTGCAACGTTGGACATTGGCGAAACCGGTAATTACTGCGCCCCTCTCCCCGTCCCTATACGGGGAGAGGATGCCGGCAGGCAGGTGAGGGGCAGCGCCGGCGTTCGCAAAAAAGTGACGCGAATTCGAAATCCGAAGCGATTGCCCAGGTAAGCGGCGGGGGCGAAGTAGCTACCTTATCCGCGCGTCGATGATCTCGACGAAACGTGCGAACAGGCCAGCCTGCGACTTGATCTTGAGCTTGCGGTAGATGTTGCGGCGATGGACCTTCACGGTTCCCGGCACGATGCGCATGGCCCTGGCGATCGATTCCGTCGAATGCCCCTGCAGCACAAGGTCGACGACATGTTTTTCGCGCGGCGTCAGCGACAGGCTCTGCCAGATGTGGGCGCGGTCGAACTCGTTGACCGGAGTGGTTGTCTCGTCC
>NZ_RZQY01001082.1:0-1166 GCF_003998575.1 Mesorhizobium sp. M7A.F.Ca.CA.001.10.2.1
TCTCAGCCAGATCGGTTATGTGGCGGCGGCCGTCGGCCTGTTTGCCGGAACCATCTTCCTCGGCGAGCACTATCAGCTGCTGACCTGGGCGGGCGCGGTCATCATCACCGCGGGCGTGTTCATCACCACCAGGGCACAAAGCCAGACCGGCACGAAGCTGCAAAGGCAGGCGGCGTAAGTGCTTTCGCGCCTCAGCCGGCGTCGGTTTCGTTCTCTTCGCCACCGGGTTCCGGCCTTGGGTGCCGGCGGCGATGAGTGGCCGCGGCGCGGGCCGCCTGTTCGTAGATGCCGGTCATCAGCTCCAGTGTGCGCGCCGCTTCCTCGAGCTTGGCCGCCATCTCCGGGACGCGTGTCACCGCTTCGATGAGCAGGACGGACCGGATGTCGGCATAGCGTTCGGTGACTCGAAACCCAAGCGGCGTGACCTCGTAGGTGACGCCGGCCCTGCCGCTGCCGGTTCGCTTGACCAGGCCGCCCTTGAGCAATTTGCGCAGGCTGTACTGGATGTTGGGGATGTCGTCTCTGTTGGTCATCTGCGCCAGGTCGCGGACGCTCTTTGGCCGGTCGTTCATCCTGATGATGTGAAGCAGCGCATTTTCCGGCCCGCTGGCGGAAAACTCGATCACCGTCGCCAGGCATTCCGCCTGCCAGTGGCCGAACGCCTCGTAGGAGCGCATCAGCGCATATTCGATTTCGGCGACGTCGATTTCGAGCGGCGTCCGCGCCAGATGCCAGCCGCGATCCAGCAGCTTGGCTTGTGTTTCCAATGGTTTGCGCCGGTCGTTCATCATGTCTCCCCGCCCGGCAGCATGCGCCGATCCGGCCGATTGCGTCCATATGATTTTATGATAGACTTTCTATTATAAAATATAACCTAAAAATGAGGAGAACGCGACCGATGAGCATGCTCGACAAGACCGCAGCCAACGCACAGCCCTTCTTTCTAGGGACCTTCGCTTCCAATTGTTCCGGCGGCATGACCGTCACCAAGGTTCCCGAACGATGGGTCAGTTCCTGGGACAACAATCTGCGGCTGGCGCATCTGCTCGACGACGCCGGTATCGATTTCATGCTGCCGATCGCCCGCTGGATCGGCTATGGGGGCGAGACCAATTTCCACGGCAACGTGCTGGAGACGATCACCTGGGCCGCAGGGCTCCTAGCGC
>NZ_RZQY01001083.1:0-1165 GCF_003998575.1 Mesorhizobium sp. M7A.F.Ca.CA.001.10.2.1
GTCCCGGATTTGCGCGCGAAGTGCGGCTACGCTGTCGACGACGACGGGTTGGCTCATGTGTCGTCCCTGCTGTTTGCCGCCGAAAAGACATGGCCGGGGCCGGGGAATGTCCGGCCCCGCACCTCGGCTGCATAGGTTTCCGCCGCATGCGAGATCACGCTGCGCAGGTCGGCGTATTCCTTGACGAATTTCGGCACGCGATCGACGGTCAGCCCGACCATGTCGTCGATGACCAGGATCTGGCCGTCGCATTCACCGCTGGCACCGATGCCGATGGTCGGAATGGCGAGGCGGCGGCTGATATCGGCGGCGACCCTCTCGACCGTGCCTTCGATGACCACCGAGAAAGCGCCGGCATTCTCGACGGCGAGCGCATCGCGAAGCAATGCCGCAACAGCCTCCTCGGTGCGGCCCTTGATCTTGTAGCCGCCGTCCTTCTCGACCGATTGCGGCTGCAGGCCGATATGTCCCATCACCGGAATGCCGGCGGCGACGATGGCCTCGATCTGGCTGATCATGTCGAGGCCGCCTTCGAGCTTCACCGCCTGGCAGCCGGTTTCGTCGACGACCCGCCGCGCCGAGTTGACGGCTTGCGCTGCCGTTGCCTCATAGGTGCCGGCCGGCAGGTCGACGACGACGCAGGCCCTGGCCGAGCCGCGCATCACGGCCTGCCCATGTGCGATCATCATCTCCAGCGAGGCGCCCAGCGTCGTCTTGTGGCCATGCAGGACCATGGCGACACTGTCGCCGACCAGAAGCAGGTCAACATGGCGATCGAGCAGACGGGCGATGGGATAGGTATAGGCGGTCAGGCAAACGATCGGCGTGCCGCCCTTGCGGTGGCGAATCGCCTCGGCGCTGATGCGAATGTCGGTGGTCGGCAATTCCGTGGCCAATCGTCACCTCCTTGGCCTCAAGCCGGGCTGGATGCAGGCATGGGCGCGCAGAGCTTTAGAAATACCGCAAAGGCTTGGCAAGCGTGCATGCAGCGACCGGGAGGATCACAGGCTTGTGTCGGGCTTCAGGCAAGCCATTTGCGCGCACGCCGTGGCAAAAGCCTTGCCTTCGGCAAGGCCTGACGCCATAAGCAGGAAAACGGGCGCTGCCGGCGCGAGGGTTTTGAAATGAAGACTTTCCTTACGCAGTTTTTCACCTGGTGGAACAG
>NZ_RZQY01001084.1:0-1164 GCF_003998575.1 Mesorhizobium sp. M7A.F.Ca.CA.001.10.2.1
CAATGAGCGACTATCTGTGGTGTCAAGTTGCATTGGCGAACTCCATGCGCGCATCGCGTGCTTTTGCATTGAGAATGACGAGGAGTTTTCGCGCCAGCGCCATGCGGATGACCATTTTGGTTTTGCCAGCCTTTTGCAACCGTTCGGCGAAAGCTTGCAGATGAGGATCGTACCTGGCGACGTGCCGGGCAACGATAAAGAGAATGCCACGCGGCCCGGTGCGACCGCCCCGAATATTACGAGGTCCCTCGCGTTTGCCGCTATCATTGGCGAAAGGCGAGAGCCCCACCAGCTTGGCGATGGCCTTGTTGGAGACGATGCCGATCTCGGGGACCTCCGCCAACAGACGGGCAACGGTGCGGTCAGCCAAGCCCTTGAAGACGCGGAATGTCATGTCGAGCCTGGCCCACAACGGATCATCGTCAATCAGCGAGGCCACCTCGCCAGCCAGCCGCTTCTCCTCGCGCTTGAGGCAGGTCAGCACCGTGGAGAGACTGGCCAGCGTCTCGGCGTCTGTGGTGGCGCTCTTGCGCTGCTTGTTGACGGTGATGTCGCCGGTGACTTGGGAAAGCCTGGAAACCAAGACTTTCAGTCGCTGCTGCGCGGGACTGGGCGGCGCCGCCGGCACGATCTGCTTGACCGACGCGTAATGGGCGATCACGGCCGCGTCGATGCGATCGGTTTTCTCGAAGGTGCCCATTGCTTCGGCGAAGCGACGCACGCTGCGAGGATTGACGATGCCGCAAGGCAGGCCGTTCTCCCAAAGCCACAGAAAGGCCAACCGCTCATAACCGCCCGTGGCCTCCATAACCGCGAGCTCGACACGATGGCCGCGGCAAAACACCAGCAACTCGCCTAGTCCCGCTGCGTCGTTGGCGAAGCGAGCAAACGCAGCGCCCGGCCGGATATGGGCGTCCAGCCAATCTTTCGAAACATCAACTCCACAAATAATGTTGTTCACGGTAACCTGCCTTGTTCGTGCGATTGGAGCCAAGCGACTATTCGGTCGTGCGTGACAAAGGCGAAGATCCCAAGCTCATTGACGGTTGTAGCCGGAGGGGCAGCGGGCGACTTCGCCAAGCCTCGGGCCGGATGGCCATCCGGCCCGAGGCTCAATCGCTTCCATCGCACATAATCATCTCGTGCAGATACAAGGGGCGGCGC
>NZ_RZQY01001085.1:0-1161 GCF_003998575.1 Mesorhizobium sp. M7A.F.Ca.CA.001.10.2.1
GTCATGCCGGGTCTCGCCCGCATGCCCGCTGCCGGCGGTATCGCCGCGATGAATTCGATCAATGTCACCGCGGTGACGCCGCTGTTCATGACCGCCCTGTTCGGCACGGCGCTTGTCTGCGTCCTTGTCGCCATCGGCGCGGTGATGGGCTGGAGCCAGTCGGGTTCGCTCTGGCTGCTTGCCGGCAGCCTGCTGTATCTCATCGGCATCGTGGTGGTGACGATGATCTTCAACGTCCCGCTGAACGATGCGCTCGCCGCCGTCGATCCGGCCAGCAGCAATGGCGCAAGCCTGTGGTCGCGCTACCTCAATGAATGGGTGATGTGGAACCATGTCCGCACCATCAGCGGCATAGCCGCGCTGGCATCCTTCTGGTTCGCCACGCGTTGACGACGATGGATGGAGCGACCGATGAAGGATCAATACGCAAATATGGCCTTCGGCATGGCCATCGGAGTTGGTGTCGGTGCCGCGATCGGCACCGCTCTGGATGATCTGCCGATGGGCGTTGCCGTGGGTATTGCGATTGGCGCCGCCGTCGGTGCGTGGCGACGCAAGTGACGGCAGCGCTCGCGACCCCTATGCCTTTGTCTTCCGATCGGAATGGCCGAGGTCGCGGTCCGGATCAATGACATCGCGGACCAGTTGCTTCAGTTTGGCCGCGTCCGGAAAGCCGCCGTCGCGCTTGCGATCCCAGACAAGCACGTCATTGCAGGAAATGGTGAAGATGCCGCCGGTGCCGGGCACCAGCGTCACTTCGCCAAGGTCCGTGCCGAAGGTCGACAGCAGCTCCTGCGCCATCCAGCCGGCGCGCAGCAGCCACTGACACTGCGTGCAATAGGTGATGCGGATGACCGGCAACGGCTTTTCGCTCGTGGCGGGTATAGCTCCGCTCATTTCGGACTGAGCTTCGCTCATGCCGCGCTGAGCTTGGCCATGGTCTCGTCGTCGACTTCGAAGTTGGCGTAGACGCTCTGCACGTCGTCGTCATCCTCGAGCGTGGCGACCAGCTTCATCAGCGACTGTGCCCGCTCCTCATCGACCGGAACGTTGTTTTGCGGCCGCCAGATCGGCTTGACCGATTCAGCCTCGCCGAGCGCGCCTTCCAGCGCCTTCGACACTTCGCCCATGTTCTCAAAGCCGCAATAGATGGTGTGGCCT
>NZ_RZQY01001086.1:0-1158 GCF_003998575.1 Mesorhizobium sp. M7A.F.Ca.CA.001.10.2.1
CTCGTCATGCGGCCGGAAGGTCGCCTGCAAACCCGCACGCGTATAATTGCCGGGATGATGCGGATCAGTGTTGCATTTGTAGCAAAGCGTCGCCGTGATCTCGACCATGCCGGACAATTCGCTGTCGGGCATCGGCACCATCGCCCGAATGTATTTCGCGGGCGAAATTTTGCCTTGATAAATCACACGGATCATATCGTCCTCGCAAAGAACGATGTCGTCGATATTGCGCGCCAGGCGCCCCCAGCCGACTTCGTTGTGCGGAATCTCGCTCGCCTCAATCGAGTGGACGAGCAGCGTTCGCACGGCGAGCAGGTTGAGATTGTGCCCGAAATGTGCGCGAATACCGGTCCCGAGACGGAGCGTGCTCGGAGCGGCGAACGACGTTCCGCCGGTTGGATCCAGTTTGCTGACCCCGCCTTCCGCGACAACGAGAAAAGGTCTTTGCATCGAGCCGCCGAATTCGACAAAATCCGGCTTCACCAAGCCCGGACTGCGGCCGGGGCCTACGGCGCTATATGCCGCTCGCTGCCAAGGCGTATCTGGAGAATCTGCGGCGCCGATCGCGAGTGCGTTGACACAATCAGCCGGCACTTGGATGCGGTTGAACCCCATGGCGGCGTCGCCTTCGCCATTGTTGCCGACGGCGATCGTTGCCAGTGTGTCGGCCTGCGAAAACCGTTCGTCGAGCACTGCGGTCCAGGCATGGACATCGTCGTCCTCAATGGAGAGACTCGGGCCGAGGCTCAGATTGACGAAGTCGTAGTCGGTATTGTTGAGAACGGTGTCGATGCGTTCGAGAACCTCGTAGAGCTCGTGCGGGTTTTGCCCGGGCGTCATATCGAGCACGCGGTAGTGATCGACATTGGAGTAGGGGACCGGCACAGGCTTGGTTGGATCGAGAGGTCCGAATAGCAGCGCCGATGTAACTTGCAGCCCGTGTTTAAGCAGTTCGGGATGTGACGCGCCAACATGCGGACCGTCGATCGCTGTTGACCAAGGGCCAAGCGGATGCGTGGCCGGAAGCCCGCCATCGAATATCGCAGTCTTGATGGATGGGTCGAGGGCGGGTTTCGTTGGCAGCGTCAGTGACTGCGACGGCACGCCGGATGTACGAAAAGCCGGACGGAGAATTCGAAGCCGCGGCATCTCCCGCAA
>NZ_RZQY01001087.1:0-1157 GCF_003998575.1 Mesorhizobium sp. M7A.F.Ca.CA.001.10.2.1
CGAACCGACCAGACCATCGAGGATGAATTCCGCTATGCGCTGCCCGCGCGCGACATCGCGCTGTACGAGGCGCGGCTCTACAGCGATGTCGAGATCACGCCGGAAAACCTGATGAAGATGTCGGCCGTCATCCCGGAAACTGTCGGGCTCTTGCCGGACGTCAAGTTCGATGTGATCGGTTTTGCCTGCACCTCGGGAGCGCTGGTTATCGGCGAGGACAAGGTCGCCGAACGCGTTCATGAGGTGCTGCCGGGCGTGCAAGTGACCAACCCGGTGACGGCGGCAAGGGCGGCGCTGAAGGCCCTGGGCGTCTCGCGGATCGCGCTGCTCACCCCTTATCTGGCGAAAATCAATCATTCGCTACGTGCATCGCTGATGGCGCGGGGGATGGACATTCCGGTCATGGGCTCCTTCAACGAGGCGGATGACAATGTCGTTGCGCGCATCACGCCGGCATCGGTCAAGCAGGCCATCTTGGAAATCGGTGCGTCGAGCGACTGTGAGGCGGTGTTCGTTTCCTGCACCAGCATGCGCGTTGCCCGCATCATCGAGGAGGTCGAGAAGGAACTGGGGAAACCGGTAACCTCGAGCAATCACGCCCTTGCCTGGCACATGCTGCGGCTCGGCGGCATTGGCGAGCAGATCGCCGGAAAGGGCGAACTGTTTCGCCGCTCGCTATAGGTTGGCCATCTTTGGGGCCGCAGCGTTTGCGGTGTGCGATTCAGATTCCGCCGTACCAGTCATAACCATTGTCTTCCCAATAGCCGCCGCGACCGCCGCCGACAGTGGCGAAGCCGTCGACCAGCTCGATCTTGTAGAGATATTTCGGCATCTTGTAGCCGAGTTGGCGCTCGACGCGAACCCGCAGCGGAGCGCCGTTCTCGACCGGCAGCGGCTTGCCGTTCAGGCCATAGGCGAGGATCGTCTGCGGGTGACGGGCATCGATCAGGTCGATGCTGCCGTAATATTTGATGTCGCCGGAGAGGCTGCGGTCGATCGTATCGAGGCAATGGAACATGACGTAGCGCGCCTGCGGTTTGACCACCGCCTGGTCCAGCACCAGCGACAGCGGCGTGCCGGTCCATTTGGCGATGCAGCTCCAGCCTTCGACGCAGTCATGGCGGGTGATCTGGGTGCGGCTCGGCATATTCTGGAGT
>NZ_RZQY01001088.1:0-1153 GCF_003998575.1 Mesorhizobium sp. M7A.F.Ca.CA.001.10.2.1
CCGTGCTGGTGTGCTGCGCGCTCGGCTTCCAGCGCAGCGCCGGCGTCGTCGCCGAATGGCTGGTGGCGACCGGCAGGGCCAAGACGCCGGCGCTTGCCCGCGAAATGCTCGCGGCCCTCGGCCGGCCGGTTCATCTCGCAGAAGCCACGGATCCGGCGGCGTCATGACCGGCAATGCCTATCAGGACCGCACCGACCGCTTCGCCGGCATGCTGATGCGGCAGGCAGCGTGGCCTGCCGCAATCGTGGTGGCGGCAAATATCCTTGCGCCGCTGGCTGCCTCGACGCGCGGCGGCTTCGAGACTTTGCCGGCGGCCGTTGCGCTGTCGATCACAGCCGCGAGCGCTGTCGCCGTTCTGGCGCTGTCGGCATTGCTGGCATTCGACGCCCTGTTGTTCCGGGTCATGGCTGGCCATGATGACGAAGCTTCCGGCGGTGCCGCGGTGGACGACATGCTGGCGCGCATGCGCCTGAAAACGGCCCCGCCCGCGACACGCTCGCTCGATGACCGCATTGCTGGCACGCGTCGCCTACTGTTCAAGCAGCGCGCCGCCCTGGCTCTGTTCGCCGCAGCACTTCTGGCGTCAGGGTTTTGGGCGCCGCGATGAACAGGCTTTCGCTCAAGACCTTCACCTTGCTGCAGACGGTAACCTCCGTCGGCCTCTCGGCGCTGGCCCGGATGGTGACGGGCGTGCGTCCGATCTGGAACGGCAGCCTGCCCTCCGACCGCCAGCGCATCTATTTCGCCAACCACACCAGCCATGGCGACTTTATCCTGCTGTCGGCCTGTCTCAGCGAAAGCGAGCGCGCGATCACCCATGCTGTTGCCGCAGGCGAATATTGGGGGAAGTCGCGGCTGCGCCGCTTCATCGCGCAGGACATGCTGTCGTCGGTGCTCATCAACCGGCAGTGGACGAGACCTGAGGAAAACCCGATCGAGATCATGCTGTCGGTTCTCGACCAGGGCCACTCGCTGATCCTGTTTCCCGAAGGCACACGCAACATGACCGAAGAGCCGCTGCTGGCCTTCCGCTCCGGGCTCTACAATCTGTCGACGGCGCGGCCTCAGGTCGAGCTGATCCCGTGCTGGATCGAGAACATGTCGCGCGTGCTGCCCAAGGGCCAGTTCCTGCCGGTGCCGCTGCTGTGCCGCG
>NZ_RZQY01001089.1:0-1149 GCF_003998575.1 Mesorhizobium sp. M7A.F.Ca.CA.001.10.2.1
GTCTGGAATGAGCATCAGGATGTGGTCCGCCCGGCCAACACACCCATTACCCAAACCGGCGGTGTCGTGGGCTTGAAGGGAAACCTTGCCCCCGAAGGCGCGATCGTGAAGGTCGCGGGCATGGCGGAGTTGAAGTTCTCCGGCCCGGCACGCTGCTTCGATTCGGAAGAGGAATGTTTCGAGGCGGTGACGCATCGCAACTACAGGGAAGGCGAGGTTCTCGTCATCCGCTACGAAGGGCCGCGCGGCGGCCCCGGCATGCGCGAGATGCTGTCGACGACGGCAGCGCTGTACGGCCAGGGCATGGGCGGCAAGGTGGCGCTGATCACCGACGGGCGCTTTTCGGGCGCGACGCGCGGCTTCTGCATCGGCCATGTCGGCCCCGAAGCAGCCGTGGGCGGCCCGATCGGACTGCTCAGGGATGGTGACGTGATCTCGATCGACGCGGTGAACGGCACGATCGACGTGGCGTTGTCCGATAGCGAACTGGCGGCGAGGGCAAAGACATGGAAGGCGCGCACGACCGACTATCAGTCGGGCGCGATATGGAAATATGCACAGACGGTAGGGCCGGCGCGCGATGGCGCGGTGACCCATCCGGGCGGTGCGAAAGAAACACACTGTTATGCGGACATCTGAGTTGTTGAGGTCGTCTGTCTTTTCGGCACTGGTCGTGGCCGCCACATTTGGCGCGACCTTTGGCGCCGTGGGCCAGGCCATGGCCTTCGACGACAAGGTGTTCGACGACAAGACCGGGGTGAAGCCGCAATCCAGCCCCTGGGCGGTCTTCCAGTTCGGCTTCTCCGCCTACAAGAACGGCCACAAGGAACAGGCTGCCGAGGCCTACAAATACGCTGCCGAAAACGGCCAGATCGGTGCCACCTGGAAGCTTGCCCGCATGTATGCCGAGGGCGACGGCGTGGCGCGCGATGACTATGAGGCGTTCAAGTTCTTCTCCGAGATCGTTGACCAGGACGTCGAGCCCGGCTCGCCTGAGGAAAGCTATGTCTCCGACGCGCTGGTGGCGCTTGGCGACTATTTGCGCACGGGCATTCCCGGCAGCCCGGTCGCCGAGAACGAGGTGGCGGCCCAGGAATATTACATGCGCGCCGCCGCCAACTACCGCAATCCGAACGCGCAGTTCGAGAT
>NZ_RZQY01000108.1:0-12832 GCF_003998575.1 Mesorhizobium sp. M7A.F.Ca.CA.001.10.2.1
GCCAGCGGGTCCATAAAGGACGAAAACCTGGCCGCTCTGGGCGCTTTCCGCCTGCGCCGATTGCGAGATGACAAGGCTGCGCAGTTTTGCCTTTGCGGTCAGGCTGCCGCAGGTGCCGGTGCGGATCAACGTCCGGGCGCCATAATGGTCCAGCAGTTCATGCGCATAGATCAGAAACGATGAAACGCCGATGCCCGTCGCCTGGATGCTGACGGGTTTGCCGCCAAACAGCCCGGTGAAGCCAAGTGCGCCGCGGCGGCGATTGATGCAGCGCGGCGCTTCCAGGAACGTTTGCGCCATCCACTCGGCGCGCTGCGGGTCACCCGGTAACAAAACCGTGTCGGCGTAGTCGTCCTTGTCCGCTTCGTTGTGCGGCGTCACCAGTTGCTCCCCCTAAGCCTTCCAGCCGTTTCACCCGCAATCATGGCGTTGTCACGGCGTTGTGCAAGATGGAACATGGGAAAGGCTCTAAGACTCCAGCACGTCCTTGACGATCGTCGCCAGTTGCTTGAGCGAAAACGGCTTGGGCAGAAAGCCGAAATGCGCATCTGCCGGGAGGTTTCTGGCGAATGCGTCCTCGGCGTAGCCGGACACGAAGACGAACTTGATGTCCGGCTGGCGCTTGCGCAATTCACCAAGCAGTGTCGGTCCGTCCATTTCCGGCATGACCACGTCGGAAACGACGATATCGACCTTGCCGCCCAGTGCCTCGAACACTTCCAGCGCCTCGACGCCCGACGATGCCTCGTGCACGGTGTAGCCACGCGAGGTCAGCGCCCGCATGCCGCCCATGCGCACGGCATCCTCGTCCTCGACGAGCAGCACCGTGGCCGAGCCCGACAGATCCTTGGCCGGATCGGCGACCTTTGTCGGCGCCGCCGGCGCATCGCCGGGCTCGCCTGCTTTTTTCGCTTCGGCGATGTGACGCGGCAGGAAAATGCGGAAGGTCGAGCCTTTGCCGACTTCGGAATCGCAAAAGATGAAGCCGCCGGTCTGCTTGATGATGCCGTAGACCATCGACAGGCCAAGGCCGGTGCCCTTGCCGACTTCCTTGGTGGTGAAGAAAGGCTCGAAAATCTTCTTCAGCACGTCGGGCGCGATGCCGCTGCCGGTGTCCTCGACTTCGACCACGACATAGTCCGCCGGGGCGAGTTCGCGGTAGGAAAAGGCCTTGCACTCCTCGGCGGTCACATTGCGGGTGCGCACGGTGAGATCGCCGCCCGCCGGCATTGCGTCGCGCGCGTTGACCGCAAGGTTGACGACCACCTGCTCGAACTGCCCGATATCGACCTTGACCGGCCACAGGTCGCGGCCATGGTCGACCTTCAGCTTGATGTCGTTGCCGACCAGGCGGGCGAGCAGCATCCTGAGATCGGCGAGCACGTCGGTCAGGTTGAGCACTTCCGGCCGCAATGTCTGCTTGCGTGAGAAGGCCAGAAGCTGCCGCACCAGCGAAGCCGCCCGGTTGGCGTTCTGCTTGATGTTCATGATGTCGGGGAAGGAGGGGTCCGACGGACGGTGGTTGGTCAACAAAAGGTCGGACGCCATGATGATGGCGGTCAGCACATTGTTGAAATCATGCGCGATGCCGCCGGCAAGCTGGCCGACCGCCTGCATCTTCTGGCTCTGCGCCATCTGCCCTTCGAGCGCCTTCTGCTCCGTCGTCTCGACGGCGTAGACGATGGCCGACTCCTCGGCGCCCTCGCCACCGGTGCCGTCGGCGACGGCGTTGACGTAGAAGCGGATGTGCCGTTCGTCGTTGCCGGGCAAAAGCGTGTCGATCGGCTCGATGTCGGCCTGCCGCTGCTGCGCTTTCTCGAAGGCAGCCGCGAAGGCCGGCCGGTCGCGTTCGTGGATCACCGTGTCGAGCCTTACGCGACGGTCGACGGCGTCGCGATCGACGACAGACGAAAACAGCGACAGGAACGGCGCATTGGTGCGCAGGATGCGCCCATTGTGGTCGACGCCGGCGATCGCCATCGGTGTCGAGTTGAAGAAGCGGGTGAAGCGCACTTCCGAAGCCCGCAAATCGGCAGAGGCATCCTCGCCTTGCGTGCGGTTGAGCACGATCGTGCGTGTCGGCCCGTTCAATCCTTCGCGGCTGGCCGAAACACGGTGCATGAAGCGCACCGGCAGCGCTTCGCCCGTCGTGGTCGTCAGGTCGAGATCGATCACCGCGTTGCGTGTGGTGCCGGGGTCGGCCTTGACCGAGCGGACCAGCGCCATGCCGTCGCCGGCCACGATCTCCGACAGAGACACGGCGCCGGGCGTGAAGCTGGTGAGGTCGATGCCCAGCCATTCGGCGAGCGTGGCGTTGATATAGGTGACGCGGCCCTCCTGGTCGGCCGAAAAGAAGCCGGCCGGCGCGTGGTCGAGGTGATCGATCGCCTTCTGCAGGTCGAGGAAGAAGCGCTCCTGCTCGGCCCGCTCCTGCGAGATGTCGGCAAGCTGCCAGGCCAGCATCGGCAGCCGCTGGCCTGGAACGCTGAAGGCGCGGGCGCGGGCCCGGTACCAGCGGGCGCCAGGCTCGGCACCGGGCCGAATGGACTGTGCGAGCCTAAACTCGCCGTCGCCCGACTGGCCGTCGCGCAGGCCGGACGCCAGGCGATAGATCGTCACCGAGGCTTCGGGGACATCCGAGAGCAATCCCTCGACGGTCTTCAGGTCGGCAGCGGACGATGCTCCGGTCATATCCGCATAGGCGCGATTGGCGTAGACGACGCGGCCCTTGGTGTCGGTGACGAGAAGCCCCTGCGACATCGAATCGACGAAGGATTTCGACAGTTCGTCGCCTGTCGAGCGTGGCGTGACCTGCACGAAGCCGATCGCCGTCGCGAACAGGAAGCCGACGCCGATCATCGCCAGCACGCCGAGCATGCCGAGCAGGAAAGGATCGCCGAGGCGCTCGCGGAAAAGCCCGAAGACGATCGCCGCCCCCGTCAGAACGACGATGAAAATGATAAGCCGGGTGACCGCGCCGGGTCGCGTATTCTGGTCGACGATCGGTACCGGATAGAAATCGCCGCGCGCTTCCTTGGCCATGTGCCCCCTGCTCGTGAATTCCGGTGTTCCGACACCCGCCCCTAGCGGGTTGAATCACATTCTCCTAGTCCGGAAAAGGCCTGGGCGGCAAATGTCGGATAAAAATGATGTCTTCCGGGCTTCGGAGTTTTTCTAGCTGTTCACCGGCGTGAAACGCAACTTGCGGTGGCCCGCTGCAACGGTCTAGTGTCTCGTCACTTCCAAGGGCGATCAGGGGAACCCAATGCAATGGCTCGATAGCGTGGCAGGTCCCGGTTATGCCGCAGCATTGTTGTGGACGTTTGCAGCGCTTGTCCTGCTGGTCATCGTTCTCGTCATCATAAAGCTGGTGCGCAACCTGACATTCGGAACCTTCGTCGCCGGTGGCCGGAACCGCAAGACGCGACTGGCCGTCATGGATGCCACCGCCGTCGACAGCCATCGCAGGTTGGTGCTGATACGCCGTGACGATATCGAGCACCTGCTTCTGATCGGCGGCCCGACTGACGTCGTCGTCGAGCGCGATATCCGACTTTCGGCGCTACGCCGGCCGGCATTGACTGGAGACGGTGGCTTGCAGCCGGTCCCGGCCACCGCGGCCCCGGCAGCAACAAGGCCACGTCCGCCGCAACCCGCTCCGCCGCCGGCGAGACAGGCACCCGCTCCACAGCCGGTGAACACGACGCCCGCCCGCCCGCGTCCAACAGCGCCGCCGGCACCTGCAACGAAGCCGGCAACGCAAAGCTATCAGCCGACCAATGTCACGCCGTTGCCGGCCTACGGCTCCGCCAATGCCAACACCGCCCGGCACGCCCCGCCACCACCGCAGCCGGTGCAGGACAGCATCGACGACACGCTGATGAGGGAGCTCGAAGTGTCGCTGGACCAGCCCCGTTCGGGCGGCCCGGTGGGCAAGCCGGCGGCGCCGCAGTCGCTCGACGACGAGATGACCAAGCTTCTCGGCGAACTCTCCAGTCAGAAGAGATGAGCGGCGGCCGGGTCGCTATCCCGCGAAACATCGTCGCCGGTCCGCTGCCGAACCACCTCGTCCAAGCGCCAAATATCAAGGGTTTGCGGCCTTCGCGCGCCTCAGAGCGGTGGATGCCGCACCAATAGAAATGGCCGGAAAACCGGCCATTTTCAGGATCGAGTTCGTTCGGGACAGCCGGCCGTGCGCCGCCGGCCTTGACCTTCAGTCGTCGCGATAGACTTTTTCGCGGCGCTCATGCCGCTCCTGCGCTTCGATCGACAATGTCGCGATCGGACGCGCATCGAGCCGCTTCAGCGCGATCGGCTCGCCGGTCTCTTCGCAATAGCCGTAAGTGCCTTCGTCGATGCGCTGCAGGGCGGAGTCGATCTTTGCAATGAGCTTGCGCTGACGGTCACGGGCCCTGAGTTCGATGGCACGGTCGGTTTCCGAAGAGGCGCGGTCGGCCAGATCGGGGTGGTTGGCGTTTTCTTGCTGCAGGATTTCCAGTGTTTCGCGCGCTTCGCGCAATATGTCATTCTTCCAGGTGACGAGCTTTGAGCGGAAGTAGGATTTCTGCCGCTCGTTCATGAACGGCTCGTCTTCGGAGGGTACGTAATCGGCGGTAACGATGTCGTTCATTCGACTCACCCAAACTGCCCCAAATTTGGCGCCTATATATTCGTCGTCCGACGCCTGCACAAGCGCAATCGGCCGCTGTTTCACGCAATTGTTAAAGTATCCCGCCACGGGTCTTTGCAGCCGCGTACGGTCGCTTTGGTACAAACTCCGCCGAGACACTTTGGATCCGGTGGCACATGCTTTCCGAGATCGGCCGTGATCCCGGGGCGATACGCAAGCGCCTTTGCAGCAAGCAGCATTGGGTGATTCGCTGTGTTTGAAGAGCACGGGCATTGTGCGCAACGCCGTTCTCGTGGCTAATCCCGGGAGGCTTCGGCATTCGGAGGTTGGGTGAGCAGGCTTTATCTGTTGCGACATGCAAAGGCTGGCTGGGCACTGCCCGGCATGCGGGATTTCGATCGCCCGCTCGACGCGTCCGGCCGTTCCGATGCCGAAATGATGGGCGCCGCCATGCGCTCCCGCCTCTATGTTCCGGACCGCACACTCTGCTCCAATGCCAAACGCGCCAAGGAGACGCTGGAAGGCCTGGCCGGCCAGACCGACACCGGCCGGGTCTTGTTCTTCGACGCGCTCTACAGCGCGGACGCGGCCGGTTACCTCCACCTTATCCGCGACAATGGCGGATCGGGCTCATTGCTGGTCATTGGCCACAACCCGATGATGGAAGACCTCACCATGGCAGTTTCGGGCGACGGCGACGAAACCGCGCGGGCCACGCTGAACCACGGGTTTCCGACCGCAGGCCTGGCGGTCGTCCGCTTCGACGGCGATCTTGCCAGCGCCGCTCAAGGCGCCGGCTATCTCGAAGCGTTCCTGACGCCGGCCGATCTCTGAAGCCATTTCAAAGCCTGGTTGTAGAGCCTATATCGGGCGGACCGAAGTCCGAGAGAGCATATTTTGGCATCATCGCTGACCACCTTCACCGACGAGGCGAGGATTGCCCTCGACACGCTGTCAGGCCGCGCCACCGGGCTTTTTTGCCCATCGCTGCGCCTCGGCGTGACCGGATTGTCCCGCGCCGGCAAAACAGTGTTCATATCGGCCCTAGTCCACAATTTGATCCATGGCGGGCGCCTGCCGCTGTTCGAAGCGCAGAAATCGGGTCGCATCGCCCGCGCCTTCCTCGAGCAGCAGCCCGACGACGCGGTGCCGCGTTTCCAGTACGAGGACCACATTGCCGCCCTGCTCAACGACCGCGCCTGGCCCGATTCGACGCGCGCCATTTCGGAACTGCGGCTGACCATCGAATATGAATCGGCCTCCGGCTGGAGCCGCATGTTTTCCTCGGGCAGACTGTCGGTCGATATTGTCGACTATCCCGGCGAATGGCTGCTCGATCTGCCGCTGCTCGGCAAGTCCTTCGCCGATTTTTCGCAGGAAGCCTTCGAAATGGCCGTTCTGCCGGTGCGCGAGGACCTGTCGCAGAGCTGGCGGGCGTTGTCGGCCGGGATCGATCCGAACGCCGATGCCGACGAGATGACGGCGCGCCGGCTAGCCGAGAACTTCGCCGCCTATCTGAAGGCCTGCAAGCTCGACGAGCGGGCGCTTTCGACCTTGCCGCCCGGCCGCTTCCTGATGCCTGGCGATCTCGAAGGCTCGCCGGCACTGACCTTCGCGCCCCTGGCCGGGATCGGCGACAGGCGTCCGCGCCCGGGGTCGCTGCACGCCATGATGGACAGGCGCTATGAGGCCTACAAGACGCATGTCGTCAAACCCTTCTTTCGCGAACACATCACCCGCCTCGATCGCCAGATCGTGCTGATCGACGCCATGCAGGCGCTGAACGCCGGCCCCGGCGCCATGGCCGACCTGGAACGCGCGGTGACCGAGATCCTCAGCTGTTTCCGACCTGGCCGGGGCAGCTTCCTCACCGATCTGTTTTCGCGGCGCATCGACCGCATCCTGGTTGCCGCGACCAAGGCCGACCATCTGCACCACGAAAGCCATGACCGCCTGCAGGCGATCGTGCGGCGGCTTGCCGACCGAGCCGTGGCACGGGCGAATTTCACCGGCGCCGATGTCGACGTGGTCGCCATGGCGGCGGTGCGCGCGACGCGCGAAGGCACCGTCAAGCAAGGCCGGGAGACGTTGCCAGTCATTATCGGCACGCCGATCGCCGGCGAGAGGATCAACGGTGAAACTTTCGATGGAAAAACTGAAACAGCCATATTTCCTGGTGACTTACCGGAGAAAATTGATGCAGTTTTTGATCTTTCGGGAGCCGATCACAAGCAGGATGCCGCGGACCCTGCAATCCGCTTCGTCCGTTTCCGTCCGCCAAAGCTAGAACGAACGGCTGAAGGTATCACCCTGTCGCTGCCGCATATCAGGCTCGACCGTGCCTTGCAGTTCCTGATCGGAGATCATCTGGCATGACCGCGCCCCGCAAGCCGGCAGCGTTCCGGATCGAACCGGAAACCCCACCGAGACAAACGGCCCCTGAGCCGCGCCCCCAGGCCGATGCCCAGCGCAAACCGCGCGCGATGAAGACCGATGTCGCGATGGTCCTCCCGGCGGAAGTCGATGTCTTCGACGAGCCCGACATCATTGCCGCGGAGCCGCCACCGGCCATTGCCCCCAGGAAACGCTCGCTGCTCGGCAGCATCTTCTTCGGCGCCTTTGGCGTGCTGGTTTCGCTGGCTGTCGGCTTGTGGACCGACCAGCTCATACGCGACCTCTTTGCGCGCGCCGAATGGCTGGGCTGGCTGGCCGCCGGCATGGCTGCCATCGCCGTGCTGGCGCTTATGGTGATCCTGATTCGCGAATTCCTGGCGATCGGCCGCCTCGCCGAGGTCGAAAAGCTGCAGAAACGGGCGCTCGACGCAATCGAGCGTGACGATCCCAAGGCGGCACGATCGGTCGTCGACGAGCTGTCGGCCTTTGTCGCGGCCAAACCCGAGACCGCGGCCGGCCGGCGCGCGCTGGCCGAACTGCGCGGCGAAATCATCGACGGCGGCAATCTCGTGCGCCTGGCCGAGGCAGAAATTCTGGGCCCCCTCGATGCCAGGGCAAAGGTGATGATCCTCGAGGCCGCCAAACGCGTTTCGCTGGTGACGGCGGTCAGTCCACGCGCACTGGTCGATGTCGCCTATGTCGTATTCGAGGCCGGGCGGCTCATTCGCCGCCTGTCGGAGCTCTATGGCGGACGGCCCGGAACGCTGGGTTTCTTCCGCCTGGCGCGCAGCGTGCTGGCGCATCTGGCGGTTACCGGCTCGATCGCGGTCGGTGACAGTTTCGTCCAGCAGATCGTCGGCCACGGCCTGGCCGCGCGCCTTTCGGCCAAGCTTGGCGAGGGCGTCGTCAACGGCATGATGACGGCGCGCATCGGCATCGCCGCGATGGAGACGGCGCGACCCCTGCCCTTCAGCGCCGCCAAGCGTCCCGGATTGGGCGACTTCCTCTCGGCGCTGACATCGTTCGCAACCAGGAAAGATGGTGAAACGACCCCATCCGGCAAGTGAGACAGGCTGGAGTGTCCGGACATTCGGAATCGTTACCGGACTGCTCTGCCGCGGCTCCTCGGTGACGAAGCATTAACCAATCTTGTTCATGGTCAGACGGGTTCCAAACAGCATCTTTGTTGCCGGGTGTCGTCGATGAAAAGCGTAATTCTATCCAGCGTCCTGCCCCTGGCAACGGTGATTGCGGCAGTCGTCGGCATTGCCGGAGTGGCATCTGCGGCGGAGCCGGACAAGCAGTTCTTCCAGTCTGCTGAAGGCAAGTGGATCGGTCCCGGCGAAATCGTCGCCGGCAAGTACAAAGGCACCAAGTTCAACTGCAGCTTCACCGGCTCGACGCCCGACGGCAAGGTCGGCATGTCGCTCGACGGCGGCTGCCGGGTCGGCATGTTCACCCAGCCGATGTCGGCCAAGATCGAGCGCAAGGGCCGCGAGGGCTACAAGGGCAGCTTTATGGGTGGCGCGGCCGGTTCCGGCCTCGACATCATCGGCGGCAACGTCGTCGATGCCCGCAAAGTGGTCTTCACCATCAACCGCAACCAGCTGCGCGGCGTCATGCAGGCTCGCATCCCTGACGACAATTCGATGACAGTGACTATTGCCGTGCGCGTCGACGACCAGTTGGTGCCGGTGATCGGCATGAGCTTGAAGCGCGTCGACGCAGTCGAAGTCGGCTCCATCGCGCCGAACTGAAATCGCGCCGAACTGAAAATCCGAAAAAAAGGCGGCGACCCCACGGTCACCGCCCTCTCCCTTGACCCATCGAATCAGGCGCTTAGGCCTTGATCTCAAATCAGGGCGTTAGCCTTTGATTGTGGCCGTCAGTTCGTCATAGGCCTTGCAGGCGTCGGCCAATGTCGTAGCGCCCTGATACTTGGTTGTCACCGCCTGGACCTTGGCCGTCAGATCAGCCGCTTTGGACGGGTCCTTGGTAATCGCTTCCTGCAGCGCGGTAGCCATGTCCTGCGCCTTCTTGGTCGCGATTTCCGCCGTGCACTCGGGCGCCTTCGAGCAAGCCGAACCGGCAAGCACCGCCAGGCCGACGGCAACAAACAAAAACTTCTTCATGTCAGTCATCTCCTCAAAAAGGGCGCGACTTGATCGTCGATCACCCTCCAATGGCCGAAGCCGAGCGTCCTTAGCCTTCGATTGCGGCAAGATGCAACGTGTTCCCGGCCTCAACTTGTGTATCGCGCCTGCAACATCGGCGGCGGCCCGGATTCAGGCTATTTTATCAGCGGCAGCAAAGTTCAGCTGCGTGGCTGCAGCAGCGCCAAGACGGCGGTCGATGCGGCAAGGACAGCGGTCAGAGTCAAAGGCCCGGTCGCGCCATAGGTGTCCACGACATAGCCGCCGACAACCGCGCCGATGGTGATGGCAATTTGGAAAGAGGTGACCATCAGGCTGCCCGCTGCCTCCAGCGCATCAGGCGCCGCGCGCGACATATTGGTCGGCAGCACCACCGGCGCCATGCCAAAGGCGAAACCCCACAGCGTAACGAAGCCGAAGGCAACGCCCATATGCGAGCCCCAAAGCACCAAAGTAAGTGCCGCAACCGCCATCAACGCCGCGGTGACTGCGAGGGCCATGTGGATGTTGGTGTCGGCCATGCGGCCGCCGGCAACATTACCGATCACGGCAGCGATGCCAAACCCGAGCAGAGCCAGGGCAATCGGTCCGGTTGTAAGGAGTGTCACCTGTTCGAGGAAGGGACGCACATAGACCGAGCCGGCAAAATGCCCCGTCATCAGCAAAACAATAGCCAGCATGCCGAGTTGGATGCCGCGCCGCCGGGTCAGCCGAAATACATCTGCAAGGCTGTTGCTTGCCGTTGCAGGCAAGGTCGGCAGGCTGAGAAACTGCAGCAGCATGGCAAGCGCGGCCAGCCCCGCCGTCATGGCCATGGCACTGCGCCACCCTATCCAGTCACTGATCAACGCGCCCATCGACGGTGCGGCAATGGTGGCAAGCGAGACGCCGAGGGTGACGATCGCCATGCCCCGACCTGTCGCATTGGCGCCAACCAGCCTCGCCACGACGGCGACCGAAAGTGCCCAGAAAGCGCTGAGAGCGATGCCCAGCCCGGCCCGGCCCAACAGCAACAGCCAGAAATCGGTCGCCAGCGCCGCCAGGATATTGGAACCGACCGCAAGAGCGCTGAGACCAACCAGCACCGCCTTGCGGTTCAAGCGGCCGATGAGAACATTGCTCAACATGGCCGTCACGGCGCCGACGGAAGCGGTGGCGGTGACGACCTGGCCGGCCGTCCCCTCGCTGATGCCGAGATCGCGTGCCATTGGCGTCAGCAGACCTGCGGGCAGGAATTCGGCCGACACCAGGGCAAAGCTGGTGGCCGCCAATGAAATGACCGCGAACCAGGTGGCTGAACTCCACGCGGCTGGTGCATCGGCATCAAGGCCAATCGCGGCGTCTTCAATCTGTAATGTTGTGTCAGTCACGGAAAGATCTCCAAAGTTTGGAGGTCTTAAATAGGCGAGTCCGCTCGGATGATATGTATCTTAGAATCCGAAATTCATATCCATTCGTCCGGGAATTGTGCGGCGCACAACGCCCGGCGAGACATTGGTGATGCGCTTGAACGCGCGCGCGAAGGATGCCTCGGAATCATAGCCCAAACGGGTAGCGACTTCGGCAACCGACAAGCCGTTTTGGCCCAGCAATTCGCGGGCAAGCTGCATACGCAGGCGGGCGAGATAGTGTGCGGCACCCTCCCCCAATACCGCACTGAAACGCTCGGCGAAAATCGAACGCGATTGGCCTGCCACGCCGGCCAGGCTTCCCAGCGTCCAGTTGTGGCCGGGGTCGCGGTGCATGGCCGCCAAAGCGCGGCCTATATGGGGGTCGCGGATGGCTGCGAGCCAACCGGTGGTCGAGGCTCCGTTGCAATTGACCCAGCAGCGTATGAGCCGGGCCGTCAGCAAGTCGGCCATACGCGACAGAATCGTGGCGCTGCCCATCTGCGGTTGCGAGGCCTCCACCGTCATGGCCGCCAGCAAAGGACCGACGACCGGGTCATTGCCGGCCACGTCGCAACCCTTGATGACGGGCGGCATCAACGTTATCAATGGGTTGAGCGCATAGGAGTCCAAGGCCATGGAGCCGCAGAAAAGGGTGCTCGTGGCGCCCGTTCCTTGCCGTACCACTTCGCAGACGTTGCCCCCCAACTTGATCACCTGGCAACCTTCGAGCGAGTCCCCTGCAACGTCCGGCGCGCTCGCCAGCCGATGGGCGATGCCTTGCGGCAGCAGCACCAGATCGCCATCGCGCAACTCCTGCCAGCCTTGCGATTCAGTATGAATCCAGCACGGGCCCTGGCCGACAAAGTGAAACCGAAGCAGCTGTTGTTGCGGAAAGTCTATGCTCCATGGGTGCCGGAGCTCGCAGCGGCCATAGTTGACACCACTCAAGCGAAAGTCTTGCAGAACTTCGCTGAGCGCATCCATCGGGATATGTGGCGTCGAAGACGGACGGGACGAATAGTCAGGCATATACCTGATATAGATGCCGAACGTCCGGCAGGCAAGCGGGGACCGTTGTTCCACCAGGTGAATCGTTGCAGCGGCGCCCTACCCTTCCCGGCAGATTTCTCGCCTTGCCTCCCACTCCAACTGCATGCAAGGAGTTTCTGCTAGACACAGGGACAAGAGGCATGGCGGCGGAAGCATCGGGCAGTGATCTGGTTCAGGTGGTGGCACTGCTTGCTGCCGGCGTCGTTGCCGTTCCGATCTTCAAGCGCATGGGCCTTGGCTCGATCCTCGGCTATCTGGCCGCCGGCGTGGTGATCGGTCCGTTCGGCTTCGGCGTCTTTTCCGAATCGGAAGCCATTCTTCATGTCGCCGAGCTCGGTGTGGTGATGTTCCTGTTCATCATCGGGCTGGAAATGCAGCCGTCGCGGCTGTGGGGCCTGCGCCGTGAGATCTTCGGCCTCGGCGCGCTGCAGGTCGGCGTCTGCGCGCTTCTGCTGACCGGTGTCGGCATGGCTGGAGGGTTTCCGATCGCGCAATCCTTCGTCGCCGGCGCCGGCTTCGTGCTGACCTCGACGGCGATCGTCATGCAACTCCTGGAGGAACGCGGTGAAATCGCCGCACCGAAAGGCCAGCGCATCGTATCGGTCCTGCTGCTCGAGGATCTTGCCATCGTGCCGCTGCTGGCCCTGATCGCGTTCCTGGCGCCCGGCGGTACCGACACCAGCCTGATGGAGCGGCTGACCGAAATCGGCATCGGCCTTGCCGCGATCATCGGCCTGGTGGTGGCCGGCCGTTATCTGCTCAACCCGTTCTTCCGCATCCTGGCGGATGCCCGTGCCCGCGAGGTGATGACGGCGGCGGCACTTCTGGTCGTCCTTGGCTCCGCCCTCGCCATGCAGCTCAGCGGCCTGTCGATGGCGATGGGTGCCTTCCTGGCCGGCGTGCTTTTGTCTGAATCGACCTTCCGCCACCAACTCGAAGCCGACATCGAACCCTTCCGCGGCATCCTGCTTGGCCTGTTCTTTCTCGCGGTAGGCATGTCGCTCGACCTGCATGTGGTCGCGGCGAACTGGCGGCTGATCGCCATCTATGTCGTCGCCTACATGGTGATGAAGGCATTCGGTATCTACATCGTCGCCCGCATCCTGAAATCAGGTCACCGCGAAGCCCTGGAGCGCGCGGTCTTCATGGCACAAGGCGGCGAATTCGCCTTTGTCCTTTACTCGGCGGCCGCGGCGGTCGGCATCATCGATGGC
>NZ_RZQY01001090.1:0-1138 GCF_003998575.1 Mesorhizobium sp. M7A.F.Ca.CA.001.10.2.1
ATGTGGTGCAGCCGGCCAGCAGCAGCGAGAGCGCTATGATTTTGACCATCTGGCCAGCCTCCCTCTGTTGTCGTCCGGCGTCCGGCCGGCGACGGCATCGTCGATCTTCTGGGCTTCGGTGCGCGCCGCGGCGTCGGCGGCATCCTGCCTGGCCTTCTGGCTGGCCTTGCCCTTGGCATAGGCTGTCCAGGCACCGGCAAGCGCGGCGCCCATTGCCAGAAGATACGGCCAGGCCTGGCCAAGCAGCGCGAGGGTGAGTGTTCCCATCTCATGTCTCCTTGGCCGGCGGCGCGACCATGCCGCGCGGCCCGTCACGCACCGCGTTGATGATGATCTTGGCAAGGGCAATGGCGCCGCTGATCTGAAGCGCGGTGCGGTCGCTCACGCCGAGCAGCGTCCAGTCGAAGCCGGCGAGCGCGCCGCCGCAGATGATGGCGATCAGCGTGTTGAGGAGATTGTGCAGCGCATTGGTGTTGAACCATCTCATCGAAACAGGCTCCCGAAAAAATCGGCGACGTGATGCCGGAAAGCCGCGAGCGCTCCGGCCATGAGAACGAGGATGCCGGCCGCGGCAGCCGCCTTGCCGCCGGGCGCCGGCGGCACGGGCTGGGCCGCCGGCATCACATCAGCCGATGTCTCGGCCCTGGGCGGCGCCGGCGCGGCCACCGGCGCCGCGGGGCGCTGCGCCGACATCAGCAGGGCCTGAACCCGCACCGACCTGACCCGATCGGACCAGCCGCGCCCGAATGTTGCCCATGTCGGCAACCGCTTGAGGAACGCCAGCCGCGCATCGCAAAGCGCATCGATGGTCACACCGGCCGGCTTTGCCTTGGCCGCCGCGACGGTGACCGGTCCGATCCGCCCGTCCTGCGCAACGCCGACGGCCGCCTGCAAATATATGGCCGCCCGGCCAGGCCCGCTGTTGACGGCGAAATCGAACACAGCGTGGTCGACGCCATCGGGCAATTCGGCGCCGAGCACAGCGTCCCAGTAGAAGCGGCGATAGACGGTGGCGACCTGCGCGTCGCTGATCGCACGCAGATCCGCCTTCGTCGCGTCGGCCTTCACATAGCGACGGAAGCTGGCAAGCGTCACGCCCTTCATGGTGGCGCCGCCGGGGTCAGCCGGATTGTCCGAC
>NZ_RZQY01001091.1:0-1138 GCF_003998575.1 Mesorhizobium sp. M7A.F.Ca.CA.001.10.2.1
GCATGGCCACGGGTAACGCCGCCGATCGCCGAACAGCCAGAGCCGGGCTCACGCTTGTTGCAGGCGGGGAAATTCGCCGGATCGCGGAAATAGGGGCAGCGGGTGCGCTGCATCAGATTGCCGCCGATGGTCGCCATGTTGCGGATCTGCGCGGAAGCCGCCTGCCACAGGGCTTCGGAGACGGCTGGGAAGTGGATCTTGATGTCGGCATGGTCGGCGACACGGCTCATCCTGGCCAGCGCGCCGATGGTGGCGCCGCGTTCATTCATCTCGATCCTGTCCAACCCCTTGAGATGGGTGATGTCGACCAGCGTCTCGGGCTCGGCGACGCCGCATTTGGCGAGGTCGATCAGCGTGGTGCCGCCGGCGAGCAGCATGGCGCCGGGCAGGGCGGCCGCCTGGCGTGCCGCAGCGAGCGAATTGGCGCGCACATAGGAAAAATCCCTCATGATGCAGCCTCCAATGCTGCCTGGCGGACAGCGGCGACGATGTGCGGATAGGCGCCGCAGCGGCAGAGATTGCCGGCCATGTATTCGCGGATCTCGTCGTCGGAGCCAGCATGGCCCTCACGAATGCAGGCGACCGCCGACATGATCTGGCCCGGCGTGCAATAGCCGCACTGGAAGGCGTCCTGTTCGAGGAAGGCAGCCTGCACGGGATGCATTTCGCCCTCCCGTGCAAGCCCCTCTATGGTGGTGACGGTGCGGCCTTCGGCTTGGGCGGCCAACGTCAGGCAGGCCAGCACGCGCTCGCCGTCGACATGCACGGTGCAGGCGCCGCACTGGCCGTGGTCGCAGCCCTTCTTGGTTCCGGTCAGGCCGAGGCGGTCGCGCAAGGCATCGAGCAGCGTGACGCGCGGCTCGAGTTGCAGATCGTGATGACGGCCGTTGATATCGAGATGAACTGGGATTGTTGTTTTTGTCATGGGCGCCTGGCTCCAGTTGCTTGACGCGAAGTCGGTTGATCTCATGGTGGGCCGGCGGGGGACCTGGCGCCCGCTGTCCGGCCCTTCGCTGTCGCTCCGGACCTTCGGGCGTTCGGCCCTTTTAAAAGGCCCACTGGACCTTTTGATCCGCCCGAAGGCGGACCGGGCCTTCACCGTTCGTCGGACGGGAAGCCGGGCAATTGGCTTACCGTC
>NZ_RZQY01001092.1:0-1137 GCF_003998575.1 Mesorhizobium sp. M7A.F.Ca.CA.001.10.2.1
GGCGGCCAGGGTGCGGACGGACTCATCGTCCTCGACGATCAGAAGCTTTGCCATGGCCGGCATATTTGGCCGCCAAAAGTTGACTTTTCCTGAAAGCCCACGAGCAATTCAGGAAAAGTGTGAGACGATTTTCCGGGAAAAGCGCACAGCGCTTTCCCTTGGGAATTGCGTCAAAACAAAAAACTCGAGCGGTTCGGCGTTTTCGTGAAGCGGCGAACCGCTCTAAGCATCAGCAAACCTTTTTGATGCCGCTCAGACATCCCCTTTGACGACACCGACAAACGGCAACTCGCGAAAAGCATGGGCTACATCCATGCCGTAGCCAACGACGAAATAGTCGGGGCAGTCGAAGCCGACATAATCGGCATTGAGCTCGGTCTGGCGGCGCATGCGCTTGTCGAGCAGCACGGCGATCGAACAGCTCTTGGCGCCCCGCGACAACATCAGCTCGCGGGTAAAGCTCAGCGTCTTCCCCGATTCGAGAATGTCGTCGATCAGCAGCACGTCGCGGCCGGCGACCTCATTGTCGATGTCGCGCAGCACCCTCACCTCGCCGCTGCTGGTGCCGGCGCCATAGCTGGAGATGAAGATGAATTCGACCTCCGGCGACAGGCCGACATCGTGCATGGCCCGGATAAGATCGGCGGCGAAGATAAACGAGCCCTTCAGCACCGAGATCACCAGCAGATCGTGATAGTCGTGTCCGGCAATCTCCTTGGCGAGCTCGAGATTGCGCCGCGCGATCGCCGATGCTGAAAACAGAACCTCGATGTCCTTGCCGCGTACGATGGGCATTGATGGTCTTCCCCGGTGATCGCCTATTCGGCGAAAGTGACCGACACGGTCTTCACACCGTTTCTAGGCACGTCGAGCCGGCTGGCAAAGCCGAATCTTTCGCCAGACGCCAGCGAACGGCCGGATGTCCCCAACGTATAGCGGGTAGTCTGCCCGTCATTGCCGGTCACCCGGATTTCGAGCGGCGGCAACTCCGTCGGTTTCGCACCATCATTGACGGCCTCACCATCGACGAACAGTGCGGCGTTCGGCCCGGTAGCGTCGACGCGTGACGTGACGCCCGAAATGCTGAGCGCCGACGCCTGCGCGCTGGACAGGAACGGCGCCTGGCGCACCAGCGCG
>NZ_RZQY01001093.1:0-1131 GCF_003998575.1 Mesorhizobium sp. M7A.F.Ca.CA.001.10.2.1
CCACTATCTACCTCTTGGACCGTCTGTAAATTCTTGAAATGTCTTGGCTTGTCCGACGACCTCTATTAAGCCCCGGCGGGTATCCAAATCCAGGCGTCCAGGGGCCAATAAATTGCATGACAAATCATTGGGACGATTACCACCGCCATTGGAAACTTCTGGAAGCGCCGCTCCGGCCAACAGCGGAAACCGTCGCTATATTCGATCGCGAACTTGATCTTGGAAATGCCGATGTCCTCCTCTTGGGGGTGACCCCGGAATTGGCAATTCTGGGCAAGTCGATGTTGGCGGTCGACCAGTCGGCGGCCATGATTTCCGGCGTATGGGCCGGCGACGACGGCTCGCGAAGGGCAATCGCCGGCAACTGGCTTAACCTGCCCGTGGATCACGCAAGCATCGACGCCGTCATCGGCGACGGATGCCTGTCGGCGGTCGATTCCCAGGCGGCGCGCAGTTCGTTGTTTGGCGAGGTCGCCAGGGTACTGAAGCCTGGCAGGCGCGCAGCGATCCGCGTCTTCGCACGACCGGAAACGGCAGATGATCTGCGCGGCATCGAAGCTCTGGTTCTGGCCGGCGGGGTCGAGAATTTCCACGCGCTCAAATGGCGGATCGCGATGGCGTCCACGACGAACGACCCCGATTTCGCCATCAAGGTGGCAACGATCCGCGATACGTTCGGCAGACTGTTCCCAGACCGCGAAGCTCTTGCCGCAAGGACGGGGTGGAGCATGAGCTCGATCAACACGATCGACGTCTATGCCGGCTCGGACATAAGCTACAGTTTCGCGACGCTGGCCACGCTGATCGAAGAGGCCGCCAACTGGTTCGGCGAAGTGCGCGTCGTGCCGAGCGGCAGCTATCCGCTGGCCGAACGGTGCCCGCTTCTGGTACTCGGTTCGGCCAGGCACCGGTAAGTTCATCATCATGCCGCCAAGAGGCGCTCCGAGCGCCTTGACTCCGGCGCGCCGCCAGCCTATTTCAGCGCCACGTTAGCACTCGCCTTTGGTGAGTGCTAACCACATGTCCGGCGCCGCCGGATGGAGGAACTGTTTCTCACCGTTCTCATCGAGGAAGAAAAAATGGCAAAGTCGAAGTTCCGCCCGCTTCATGACCGCGTGGTCGTTCGCCGGG
>NZ_RZQY01001094.1:0-1131 GCF_003998575.1 Mesorhizobium sp. M7A.F.Ca.CA.001.10.2.1
CCCCACAAGGGGGAGGGAACGCTGCCGCGTGCCTCTAATTCTTCTTTGGCGCCGAAAAGACAGGCGATTCGCCTAGGTCGGCCAACGGAAGTCTCCCTCCCCCTTGTGGGGAGGGCTAGGGTGGGGGTCCTCTTCGCAAGAGTCCATGGCCCTGCGTCGACGGGCGTGGTTCGGCGTAACGCCTACTTGACCGACACGCCCTACTTCACCGACATGCTGGGCCCACCCTCGACAGCCAGCACCAGACGGCGGTTGGTGATCCTTGCCAGTTGCGCCAGGCGCCCGGCCGGCCGCTCGCCATAGAGATCGGCCAGCGATGCCGGCAAGACCAGCGCCAGCACGCCGTTGGCGCGCTGTTCCCATTTCAGCCTGGGCATGATGCCCGGCATCGACGCCGTCAGCAGGTAGACGACGCGCATCATCGCGGCGAGCACGCGCGCCCGCTCCAGATAACGCGGCGGCGCCAACGCCTTGATCTCGGGGGCGATGGCTTCGTTGAAGATGCCGTCGTGACGATAGGCGTTGGCCATGGCCAGGAAGGCACGGCCGGGATGGTCGACGCCGAAGAAGGAGGCGTGCGCGATGATGTTGAGCGATTGCTTGCCGCGATATTCGGGATGCGCGCGCCAGCCGATATCGGCCAGCAATGCGGCCGCGTGGCGATAGCGCGCCTCGTCCTCGGTCTCGTCGATGCCGAAGGCGGCAAAGGTTTTGGCGGTCCAGTCGACAAGTTCATGCGCATGGGTGACGGAGCGCGAGCGCAGGCGTGCAAGCTCCTCCGAGGCCGAAATCAGCGGATCGGCCTTCTGCTCCGCCTCGTCGAGCAGCGAATAGAGAAAGCCTTCACGCACGCCGAGCGCCGAGACGATGATCTTCGACGGCTGCATCGCCGCCATGATCTCCTGCAGCACGACGGCGCCATAGGGCAGCAGCGAACGGCGGTTCTTGGAAACGCCTTCGATGCCCTTGACCTTCTCGATCTCGGCTTTGGCCACCTGCTTGAGGAAATTCGCCGCGCTTTCGGCCGAGATCTCGTAATGGTGCATGACGCCAAGCGGATAGTTGGTCATTTCCATGTGCAGCCGGGCGAGATTTCGCCAGGTGCCGCCGACGGCGTAGAAAGGCCTGCCC
>NZ_RZQY01001095.1:0-1128 GCF_003998575.1 Mesorhizobium sp. M7A.F.Ca.CA.001.10.2.1
TTCCAGAAGAAGCGCTTCCGATTCCGAGCCGCGCGCGGCCAGCATGCGGTTGCCGACGAAGCCGTGGCAGACGCCGACGACAACGGCCACCTTGCCGATCCGCCGCGCCAGGTCGACGACGGTCGCCAGCGCATCGGGCGCGGTCTTGTCGGCGCGCACGATCTCCAGGAGCTTCATGACATTGGCCGGCGAGAAGAAATGCAGGCCGAGCACGTCCTGCGGCCGCGAGGTCGAGGCGGCGATTTCGTTGATGTCGAGATAGGAGGTGTTGGTGGCGAGGATCGCGCCCGGTTTGGCCACCGCTTCGAGCTTGCCGAACACCTCCTTCTTGACCGCCATGTCCTCGAACACCGCCTCTACGATCAGGTCGCAATCGGCGAGATCGGCATAATCGGTGGAGCCCTTGAACTGGGCGAGCCGCTCGCGCTTGGCGACTTCGCTTAGCGAACCGCGCGTGACGGACACCGAGTAGTTTCTGTCGATCGTCGCCAAGCCGCGCTGCAATGCCTCATGGCTGGTTTCCAGCAAAGTCACGGGATAGCCGCCATTGGCGAAGGCCATGGCGATGCCGCCGCCCATCGTGCCGGCGCCGATGACGCCGACGCGGGCAATCCTGCGTTTGACGATGTCTTTTCCCGAAACCTTTGCCGCCTCACGTTCGGCGAAGAACAAATGCCGCTGCGCCCGCGACTGGTCGCTGCCGACCAGTTTCACGAACAACGCACGTTCCGCCGCCAGCGCCGCATCGAAGGGCAGCGTGACGGCATTGCGCACCGACTGCGCGCAGGCGATCGGCGCCTCGAGCCCGCGCGCTTTCCTGGCAAGATCCGCAGCCTCGGCGTCGAAAGCCGCCAGGTCGGTCTCCTTGAGTCCCTGATTGCGATCACGCACCGGCGTGAAGGGGCCACCCTTGCGGGCGATTTCCCCAGCGAAGTTCACGGCATGCGTGGCCAGATCGCCATCGAAGACAGCGTCGACGAGGCCGGCTTCATGCGCCTCGGTCGCGCCGATCGGCGTACCGGAGACGATCATCCTGAGCGCCTTCGTCGCGCCGACAAGGCGCGGCAGCCGTACCGTGCCGCCACCGCCCGGCAACAGGCCGAGCTTGACTTCCGGCAGGCCGAGCTT
>NZ_RZQY01001096.1:0-1116 GCF_003998575.1 Mesorhizobium sp. M7A.F.Ca.CA.001.10.2.1
CATCCTCGTCGAATTCGCCGAGTGGCCGGATGACCGGCAGGATCGCCGAGCCGCCGCCGCCGCGTGCCGCCAGGCTGTCGACGAAGACACCCCGCAAGGCACGCGCGGCACGGCGTGTCGGCACATAGATGGTGACATCGGCCAAAGCGAGCGGGTCGCCGTCAAATCGAAACCCCGGAACAAGGCGGCCGGCAAGCAGCGCCTCGGCAAGCGTCGGCAGAAACGGCGCTCCGGGCGGGATCGAGAAAACGCGGCTGGAGCCGCTCATTGCGACTCGATGAGCGCACCGGCGACCGCCGCTTCCGCGAGCGGTACGGCATCGGGCGTGCCGACGGTGATCCAGTGGCCATGCATGGGCATGCCGAACAGGCGGCCGGCCGCGATGGCGGAATCGAAATAGGCGTTGAGCGAGTGCGGCCCGGCCGGTGCACCCTCGAACAGGCGCGGATGGACGATCGCCGCCCCGGCATAG
This sequence comes from Mesorhizobium sp. M7A.F.Ca.CA.001.10.2.1, assembly GCF_003998575.1. Classification (NCBI taxonomy): domain Bacteria; kingdom Pseudomonadati; phylum Pseudomonadota; class Alphaproteobacteria; order Hyphomicrobiales; family Phyllobacteriaceae; genus Mesorhizobium; species Mesorhizobium sp. M7A.F.Ca.CA.001.10.2.1. The sequence goes on from NZ_RZQY01001096.1 coordinate 473, forward strand.
ATCAGCCCCGCCGGGTCGCCTTTCGAACGCCGCAAGCCGCCATCCGGCGCCACCAGGAAATCGGTGCTGCCGCAGTGTCCGGTCGCCTGTTGGAGATCCGCCAGCATCAGCAGAATATCCATTTTCGCCGCGTCCCATGCAAGGGCGAGGCGCTGGAGATTGAGAGGACCGTCATCGATCCAGAACGTGTCGGCGTTGAGGATGTAGAAGGGCTGATCGCCCAGTTCGGGCAACGCCTTGACGATGCCGCCGGCGGAATCGAGCAGTTGTTCGCTCTCGTCGGAAATGACGATGTTTGGCGCGCGGCGGGCAGTGACATGGGCGACGATCTGTTCGGGAAAGTAGTGGACGTTGACGACCGCCTTGCCGACGCCGGCGGCGGCCAGGCTGTCGAGGCTCCAGTCGAGCAACGTCTTGCCGGCAATCTTGACCAGTGGCTTGGGAATGGTGTCGGTGATCGGCCGCATGCGCTTGCCAAGCCCGGCGGCAAGTACGATGGCGGTGTCCGGTCTTGCTGTCACAGCGCTCGCTCCTCCAGCAAACCCTGGGCGTCGTAGAACTCGCGCAGGCTTGCCAGCGCCGGATGAGACAGAGCCCGGCGCAGATAGTCGCGGATGCGCGGCAAGTGCTTCAGATAATAGGGC
>NZ_RZQY01001097.1:0-1111 GCF_003998575.1 Mesorhizobium sp. M7A.F.Ca.CA.001.10.2.1
CCGTGCTGGAGATGGTCTTCGCGCCATGTCGCTTCGCGTCTGCCAATAGGGCACGGACGGCGGCCACGGGCTCTGCGACACCTTCTTCGGCAACATGCAGGGCAAAATCCGGAAGCTCGGTGAGATTGGGCTCGATGCGCGCTGCACCGGCGCGGTCGACTTGGCTGATGCCATAGCCCCAGGCGGAATGTTCCGTGGCGTAGGTTTCCATGTCGGCCGCCGGTAAGTCCCAGCACAGGCCGCCGCACCAGCTCAGCGGCAGGTCGGGCAGGTCCTGCGCCAGCCGCGACCATTCGGCCATGGCGCGGGTGCGCAGCCGGAAATAGGGCTCCGGATTGCCCCAGCTGGCGTTGATCCAGGCGAACGAATTTGGCGTCGCCACCCCACCGGCAGCACTGTCGGCAATCACCGTCACTTGCGCACCCGCTCTGCTCAGATGCCAGGCGGTGGAGGCACCGATGATGCCGGCGCCGATGACGATTACTTGTTTCGCCGCAGTCATGCTTGCTCCTCTGCCTCGTCATCCGGAGGGATGTTCATCCAGTGCCATCCCGGCAGCCGCTTGCCAACATCGCGCAGCGTAAAATATGCGGCAATGCACTGGCCGGAGCCACAGCACGACTGAGCTGTATGCTCTGACGGTGAGGCGGCGATCAGCAGCGCCCGAGCCGCCGGACCGGTCGACAGGCCGGCACTGCGCTGCTAGAAGCCCGGCCTGTCACACGGAAATCCCAGAGAATGCCCGAAGCAATAGAAGAAGAAGTGGCACGCCGCCGCACCTTCGCGATCATCGCGCACCCGGACGCCGGCAAGACGACGCTCACCGAAAAGCTGCTGCTGTTCGGCGGCGCCATCCAGCTCGCCGGCGAGGTCAAGGCCAAGAAGGACAAGATCCAGACGCGGTCCGACTGGATGAAGATCGAGCGCGAGCGCGGCATCTCGGTCGTCACCTCGGTGATGACCTTCGAGTATGAGGACAATGTCTTCAACCTGCTCGACACGCCCGGCCACGAGGATTTCGCCGACGACACCTACCGCACGCTGTCGGCGGTCGACTCGGCGGTCATGGTCATCGATGCCGCCAAGGGCATCGAGCCGCGCACACTGAAAC
>NZ_RZQY01001098.1:0-1102 GCF_003998575.1 Mesorhizobium sp. M7A.F.Ca.CA.001.10.2.1
CTCGCCAGCCTATCCACTGTTCCGCAACACCGAATCCTTCCGCATCCGTCTCGAATCCGCCTATAGTGCTGCCATGCCCATCCGCCAGCTTTCCGAAACGATGATCAACCAGATCGCCGCCGGCGAAGTCATCGAGCGTCCGGCGAGCGTCGTCAAGGAACTGGTTGAGAATGCGCTCGATGCCGGCGCTTCGCGCGTCGAGATCGTCACAGCCGGCGGCGGGCTGAACCTGATCCGCGTCACCGATGACGGCTCCGGCATTCCCGAACGGGAGCTGGCGCTGGCGATCGCACGTCATTGCACCTCCAAGCTCACCGAGGATATCAACGACATCCGCTCGCTGGGCTTCCGCGGCGAAGCGCTGCCGTCGATCGGCTCGGTGTCGCGACTGTCGATCCGCTCGCGCACGGCAGCAAGTGACAGCGCCGCCGAGATCGGCATCGAGGGTGGCCGCGTTCTGCCTGTCAGGCCGGCGGCGGCCAATCGCGGCACCACGATCGAGGTGCGCGACCTGTTCTTCGCAACGCCGGCCCGGTTAAAGTTCATGAAGGGCGAACGCGCCGAAAGCTCGGCCACCAGCGATGTGGTCAAGCGCATCGCCATCGCCTTCCCCGCCGTGCGCTTCACGCTGGCCGGCTCGGACCGCTCGACGCTGGAATTGCCGGCGGCGGATGACAGCGCGGAAGGCAGCCTGCGCCGTGTCGCCCAGGTGATGGGCACCGACTTTCCCGACAATTCGATTGCCGTCGATGCGATGCGCGAAGGCGTGCATCTGACCGGCCACGTGTCGATCCCGTCCTTCACCCGCGCCAACGCGCTGCAGCAATATGCGTATGTGAACGGCCGCCCGGTGCGCGACAAGCTGATCGCCGGCGCCATACGCGGTGCCTATGCCGACGTCCTGCCGCGTGACCGCCATGCGGTGACGGTGCTGTTCCTGACGCTCGACCCGGCCATCGTCGACGTCAATGTCCATCCAGCCAAGGCCGATGTGCGCTTCCGCGATCCCGGCCTTGTGCGCGGATTGATCGTCGGTGCAATTCGACAGGCACTGGCCGATGCCGGCGTCCGCGCCGCCACCACGGGTGCCGCCGGCATGATG
>NZ_RZQY01001099.1:0-1097 GCF_003998575.1 Mesorhizobium sp. M7A.F.Ca.CA.001.10.2.1
ACCGTGAGGCCATATTCGCAAGCGACAGCGACAAAGCGCGCTCAGCGGGACGGGAAACAAGCGTGGCGATGAGCGGCATGAAACATTCCGGCGGGCAGGCGGGCAAGGGCCGCGTGAAGAACGCGATCCTGATAGCCGGGCCGACCGCCAGCGGCAAGTCGGCGCTTGCGCTCGATCTGGCCGAGCGCAGGGGGGGCGTGATCGTCAATACCGATTCCATGCAGGGCTATTCGGTGCTCGACGTGCTGACTGCCCGGCCGGAGGCGGCCGACCTCGCCCGCGCACTGCATTATCTTTATGGCCATGTCCACCCGGCCACCGCCTATTCCACCGGCGCCTGGCTGCGCGATGTGATGAAGCTGATCGAGGACGGCACATTCTCCGAACGGCCAGTGATTTTTGTCGGCGGCACCGGGCTCTATTTTCGCGCGCTGGCCGAGGGCATTTCGGAAATGCCCGACATTCCGCAGCGGGTCCGCGACCGCTGGCGCTATGAGTTGAAGGAGCAGGGCGCCGTCAAGCTGCACAGCCTGCTGCTGCGCGAGGATTCGGCGGCGGCCATGATGCTCAAGCCAACCGACAGCCAGCGCGTCGTGCGGGCATTGGAGGTTCTCGATGCGTCTGGCCGTTCGATCCTGGAATGGCAGGCAGAACGCGGCCAGCCGCTCATCGACAGGGAAAGCGCGCGTTTCCTGGTGATCGAGCCGGATCGGGCGGCATTGGTCGCTCGCATCGACAAACGCTTCGACCAGATGCTGGACAAGGGCGCGCTGGACGAGGTCAAGCGGCTTGCAGCACTTGGCCTCGATCCCGAATTGCCGGCGATGAAAGCGATCGGCGTTCGCGAACTGCAGGCAGCGATGGCCGGAGAGATTGGCTTTCCCGAGGCAATCGAACGCGCCAAGATCGCGACCAGGCAATATTCCAAGCGGCAAACCACCTGGTTCAGGCATCAATTGGGGCCGGAATGGCTGAGATTGCGCCCCGGTGATGATCTGGAAACCACGATCTCAGCGCTTGCTTCCGATACAACCTGAAAAGTTTACCTGCAAGGAACGGTTCCCGTGGTGGTTGTCCAAATTAACCCGCCGTAAGCC
>NZ_RZQY01000109.1:0-12716 GCF_003998575.1 Mesorhizobium sp. M7A.F.Ca.CA.001.10.2.1
ACCTGACCCGCCAGTGCGGCCGTGACGTGATCGTCACCGCCGTCTCGGCGCGCGACCAGAAGCGCGATCGCGGCGTCGATCTGAGCTCGGCAAAGTGGTTCGACGATCCGGTCAAGATGGCGCAGACCGCAGAAATCGACGTGTTCGTCGAACTGATCGGCGGCGACGAGGGCCCGGCGCGCTCGTCGGTGAAAGCGGCACTCGAAGCCGGCCGTCACGTCGTCACCGCCAACAAGGCGCTGCTGGCCAAGCATGGCGTGGCGCTGGCCGAGATCGCCGAGAAAAAGGGTGTTCTGCTCAACTATGAGGCGGCGGTGGCGGGCGGCATTCCCGTCATCAAGACCATGCGCGAGGCGATGGCCGGCAATTCGGTTACGCGCGTGTTCGGCATCCTCAACGGCACCTGCAACTACATCCTGACGCGCATGGAGGCCGAGGGCATCTCGTTCGATGCTTGCCTGAAGGACGCGCAGCGGCTGGGCTATGCCGAAGCCGATCCGACGTTCGACATCGAGGGCCACGACACCGCGCACAAGCTGTCGATCCTGACCAGCCTTGCCTTTGGCACCAGGATCGCCGCCAACGACATCTATATGGAAGGTATCTCCAACATCACCCAGGCCGACATCCGCGCGGCCGCCGATCTTGGCTACCGGATCAAGCTGCTGGGTGTCGCCCAGCGCACCGAGAGCGGCATCGAGCAGCGCGTGCATCCGACGATGGTGCCGACGGCATCGGTCATCGCGCAGGTGCATGGCGTCACCAATGCGGTGGCGATCGAGACCGACATTCTGGGCGAACTGCTGCTGTCAGGCCCCGGTGCCGGCGGCAACGCCACCGCCTCGGCCGTCATTGGCGACATCGCCGACATCGCCAAGAGCCGGCCAGGCTTCCAGCATGGTCCGGTCTTTGGACGGCCGGCGAAGGAGCTGAAACCCTACAAGAAGGCGCAGATGCGCAGCCATGCCGGCGGCTATTTCATCCGGTTGACCGTGCATGACCGCATCGGCGTCTTCGCGGCAATCGCCAAGCGCATGGCCGATAATGACATTTCATTGGAATCGATCGTCCAGCACGCGGTCAATGGCGAGGCGGCGGCACAGAAGACGGTGATCCTCGTCACCCACGAGACGACGGAGGCTGCTGTGCGCAAGGCCGTCGATGGCATCACCAAGGATGGCCATCTGACCGACAAGCCGCAGGTCATCCGCATCGAGCGGGCAGGGTAGCTTTCGCCCGATAGGCCCTGCGGGACAGGAATCCCGCAGGCATTGAGGTCTGGTCTGGTGGGGACAGCCGCCACGCGGGAACGAATTGGTGTCGTCGCCGTTCTCTTGGTCAGCAACCAGAGGAACCGCTTCATGGCCGATACCAACAAGTCCGACACCCCTAATATCGACGACATCCAGAAGACGCTGGAAAAGCAGATTGCCGATTTGCGCAAGGAGATCACCAGGATCAACAAGAGCATTTCGGCGCGGGGCGCGGAGATGCTCGACGACGCCGGCGAACAGGCGTCCGAGTTGTACGACACGGCCGCGAGCCGCGCTTCGCGTACGGCGCAACAGCTGCGCAGCCAGGCTCAGGCTGTTTCGGAGGTCGCGCGTGAAAATCCAGGTACGACGACAGCTTTGGTCGGCGTGATCGGCCTGCTCGGCTTTCTGGCCGGCTTCGCCATTGGTCAATCGACGAACGATACCTCCCGCCGCTGGTATTGACCGCAGCGCGATAGGGCCGGGCTTCCGGCCCACTCGCTTGTTTTCAGCACATCACTTTTAAGGAGGGCACCATGGCTTCATCAGCATTGATCGGCATCCTGATCACATTCCTCGTCATCATCCTCGTTCTCTATCTGGTTCAACGCCTGCCGCTCGATGGCCGGATGAGACAGATAGTTCAGGTGATCGTCATCATCATCGGCATCATTTCACTGCTCAAATACCTCGCGGTTTTCTAGGCCGCGAACGCCGCCATTTTTACCGTTTTGAGACTGGCCCGGCGCACGGCGATCGGGCCAGTCTTGTTTAAGGATGCGGTTTAATCGATTGATATTGTTGGGTATTCGATAAAATCCTCGGTAGGTCTTGCCGTTGTCATGCTGGTTTGACAAAACAGGCCGCCTCCGGCGGGAGGCCGCATTGCCAACGAGGAAATCACCAGATGAATGTGGCCCAGAACATCGTCGCCGGCCTTGACCGGATACTCACCATGGAACTGGTGCGCGTCACCGAACGAGCCGCCGTCGCGGCCGCCAGGCTGCGCGGGCGCGGCGACGAAAAGGCGGCCGACCAGGTCGCAGTCGACGCCATGCGCCAGGAACTCAACCGGCTTGCCATCAAGGGCACGGTGGTGATCGGCGAAGGCGAGCGCGACGAGGCGCCGATGCTCTACATCGGCGAGGAAGTCGGCTCCGGCAAAGGTCCGGCCGTCGATATCGCGCTCGATCCGCTCGAAGGCACGACGATTTGCGCCAAGAACCTGCCCAATGCACTCGCGGTCATCGCGATCGCCGAAAAGGGCAGCCTGCTGTTTGCGCCCGACGTCTACATGGACAAGATCGCCATCGGTCCGGGCTATGCGGACGGCGTCATCGACATCGACGCCTCGGCGGCTGAGAACATCGCCAGCCTCGCCAGGGCGAAGGGCGTGGCCATATCGGATATCACCACCTGCATTCTCGACCGGCCACGTCATGCCAGGCTGATCGATGCCGTGCGCGCCACGGGTGCCGCGATCCGGCTGATCGGCGATGGCGATGTCGCCGGCGTCATCCACACCACGGATCCGGAAGAAACCGGCATCGACATCTATCTCGGCACTGGCGGCGCACCAGAGGGCGTGCTGGCCGCTGCCGCGCTGCGCTGCACCGGCGGCCAGATGCAAGGCAGGCTGATCCTCGACACGCCGGAAAAGGTTGCTCGCGCGGCAAAGATGGGTATTTCCAATCCGAAACGGGTCTATCGGACGGAGGACATGGCGCGCGGCGATGTGCTGTTCGCGGCCACCGGTGTCACCGACGGCAACATGCTGGCTGGCGTCAAATTCGGCCACAATTACATCACCACCCACACGATCGTGCTGCGCTCGTCGTCGCGGACGGTGCGCGAGATCAAGGCCCGCCATCAGGATCTGGATAAGTTCTGACGCTCGCTTGCGAAGCCACCTTGCAATTGCTAGCCATTCGGGCGCATCCGATGCTGGCTGCAAGGATTTGACGATGGAACCGTTCGACTGGCATGCGGATCCGATTTCGCGTGCCACCGCCATCACAAAGTTCTATCGCAACACCCAGAATGTGCGTCGCTTTCTCATCCGGGAATGCGGCGATGCATTCAGGTTTGACCGGCCTTTCATGGCCTGGCTCAAGGACGGTGTGGAAAAGACGATGGGCGATGCGGCCGACGAATGGCTTCGGCGCCAGGCTGAAAAGCGGAAAGCGTAGTTTTCTTGACCTATTCCGGGACGGCGCACATCCGTGAATCGCTTGGCTTTGCCTGCCTTTGGCCTATAGAGCGTCGCGTGAACGCGACGCGCTTAAAATTGTTGCCAATGCAGGTCGTCGCCCCAAAACCGCTGCCCACTTATGGGCGACATGCATTATCGTGCGGCCAACGATGAGTTGGCAAAGCGTATGACCGGCGAAAAACGCCTCTTCCTCGATGTCAGGCAGTCAGTATCAGGGATTTCCTGGGAACATCGGCTGACAGAACGCCAGGACATGATTGCGCTCGCCATCGCGCAAGGCCATGGCGTGCCCGACATCGTCGCGCGGGTGCTTGCCGGCCGTGGTGTTACCGCCGAACAGACCGAGCGGTTTCTCGACCCGACGATCCGCGATCTTCTGCCGGATCCGGCATCGCTGACCGACATGGACAGGGCGGCGGCCCGCATCGCCGCCGCGGTGATGGCCAAGGAAAAGGTGGCGATCTTCGGCGACTATGATGTCGACGGCGCCGCCTCGTCGGCCTTGCTGAAGCGGTTCCTCACGCATTTCTCGGTGCCGTCGGAAATCTACATTCCGGATCGTATTTTCGAGGGCTATGGGCCCAACCCGGATGCCATGCGCGAACTTGTTTCGCGTGGCGCGACACTGATCGTCACTGTCGATTGCGGCACCAACAGCGCCGTTTCCATCGATGCCGCCAACGAGGCTGGGGCCGATGTCGTGGTGCTCGACCACCACCAGGTCGGCGGTGCCTTGCCGGCGGCAATTGCCGTCGTCAATCCCAATCGCGACGACGACCTTTCCGGGCAGGGCCATCTCTGTGCCGCCGGCGTGGTCTTCCTCGCCCTTGTGCAGACGGCCAGGATCCTGCGCGGCCGCATGGCCGATGCTACGCCGCCGGACCTGCTTTCGCTGCTTGATATCGTGGCATTGGCCACAGTCTGTGACGTGGTGCCGCTGACCGGCGTCAACCGCGCCTTCGTGGTCAAGGGGCTGCAGATGGCGCGCCAGCAGAAGAATGAAGGGTTGGCGGCACTGGCACGCGTGTCGCGTATCGGCGAGCCGATCAGCACTTTCCATCTGGCCTATCTGATCGGCCCGCGCATCAATGCCGGCGGACGCATCGGCGATGCCGCACTTGGTAGCCGGCTGCTTGCGACCGACGACCCGGTCGAGGCGCGCACCATTGCCGAGACGCTCGACCGGCTCAATCAGGAACGGCAGTTGATGGAGCAGGAGATGCTCGCGGCGGCGCGCGTCGAGGCCGATGCAGAGCTCGCCGGCGGCAATGGCCCGGCTATCGTCGTCACCGCCTCCAACAGCTGGCATCCGGGTATTGTCGGCCTGCTCGCTTCGCGATTGAAGGATCATGCCCGGCGGCCCGCCTTCGCCATCGCGTTCAATGCTGTGGGCATCGGCACCGGTTCGGGCCGCTCGGTCTCGGGTTTCGACCTCGGCCGGCTGGTGCGCGAGGCGGCCGTTGCCGGTCTGATCGTCAAGGGCGGCGGCCATGGCATGGCGGCGGGCATCACCGTGGAGCGGGCAAGGCTTGGCGAACTCAGGGCGTTTTTCGAAGAACGGGCGGCAGCCGACGTGTTTCGCCTGCAGGGCGAGGAAAGCCTGGCCATAGACGGCGCACTTGCCGCTGAAGGCGCGACGCTCAGCCTGCTCGACGCGCTGGAACAGGCCGGACCCTTCGGTGCCGGGCATGTGGCCCCTGTTTTCGCGTTGCCGCGCCACCGATTGGCCGATGCGCGGCCGGTCGGCACCAACCACATCCGCGTCGAACTGCAATCGGAAAGCGGCGGCCGCATCCAGGCGATCGCCTTTCGCGCTGTCGATACCGCACTTGGCGAATTCCTGTTCAAGAACCGGGGCAAGACGATCCACGTCGCCGGTTCGCTGTCAGGCAACTACTGGAATGGCAACCGCACCGTGCAGTTTCGCATCACCGATGCGGCTCGTGCGTAGGCTTTGATCAGGCGAGAACGGTCTGCAGCCGGGTCAGTTCGCCGATCTGCGCCATCGTCGCCTGATAGCCGAGGTTGATCGCCTCGTCGGCGCGGTGGAATTCGGTCAGGCCGATATGGCTGAGCTTCGGCTGCAGCGACATGTCAGGCGGGTCGCCGGCAAGCCTGGCGCGCGAAATGCGGTCCTGAATGATGTTGAAGGCCTCGACCATGACGCCGGTGATGCCGAGCCGCGTCTGATGCGACTGGCGCTCGGCGTCGATCTGACCAGGCCGCGGCGCGTCCTTTTCAACGACCAACTCGCCGGCGCTATGCTTGATGACGGCGGCGCGGCCGAACAGATCATAGTGAAGGTTGACCGCCACGACGAGCGGCTGCTCATAGGCGCGGCAGACCGATACCGGTACCGGGTTGACCAGCGCGCCGTCGACCAGCACGCGGCCGTTGCAATTCACCGGCTCGAACACGCCGGGCAGCGCGTAGGAGGCGCGCATGGCGGTGATCAATGAGCCGCTCGACAGCCAGATTTCGTGGCCGGTGCGGATCTCGGAGGTGACCGCGACGAACGGCTTGGCAAGGTCCTCGAAACGAATGCCGGCCATGTGCTCGCGCAGCCTTGCATCGAGCTTCATACCGCCGAACAGGCCGCTGCCGCGCAAATTGAGATCGAGCAGGCCGAAGATGCGTCGCTTGGTCAGGCTGCGGGCGAATTCTTCGAGCTCGTCCAGTTTGCCGGCGAGATAGCAGCCGCCGACCAACGCGCCGATCGAGGTGCCGGCGATCATCGACACTTCGATGCCGGCTTCGTCGAGCGCGCGCAGCACGCCGATATGCGCCCAGCCGCGGGCGCAACCGCCACCCAAGGCGAGCGAAATGGCTGTTTTCTTCTGGGAGTTCGTTTCGGACGCGCCGCCTGACGAGGATAGGCCGTTGGCCTCCCTGACATCTGGTCTGTTACGCAATGACGCCCACTCGAGCATCATGATCTCCCTTGTCCCACGGCTACTATACGAGCGGGCCGTATCGAAATGATGAATCTGTGTGGTTGGTGTCAGGCAGAAGGTTCAAGCTGGTGGTTTCCGATACGTGTTTTCCGTATCGAACAGCGGCTTGCTGCCGTCGCCGGCAAGCGTCCCCTTGCCATCGACCAGCCCCACCGTCCGATAAAAGCATGAACGCCGGCCGGTGTGACAGGTTGCGTCGTGGCCCAACACTTTGACGCGCAACCATATGGCATCCTGGTCACAATCCGTGAGCATCTCGACGACATGCTGAAAATTGCCTGATGTTTCGCCCTTTTTCCAAAGCACGTTGCGCGAGCGCGACCAGTAGTGGGCGATGCCGGTCTCCAGCGTCAGTGCCAGTGCTTGCGCATTCATATGCGCAAGCATCAACAGCATGCCGTCTCCGGCATCGGTGACGACGACCGTGACCAGCCCGGCTGCATCGAAGCGCGGCGAGAACACCGCGCCTTCCTCGAGCGCTTTCTTGTCCGACGGAGCTTTTGGAAATTCCAGTGCCGACATCGCCGGTCCATTTTCCTCGTTGACCATGATCTTGTCCGAAAACCGGTCTCCACTTTTCGGGATCATGGTCTGATGGCCGGCGAGGGCCATTCAGATCCCGCCGCCACGCACCATGGTCACGAAACGAACCTGCTCTTCGGGCGTATCCTTGAAGACGCCGGTGAAGGTCGAGGTCAGCGTAGTTGAACCCTGCTTGCGGATGCCGCGCATGGCCATGCACATGTGCTCGGCCTCGATCATGACGGCGACGCCGCGCGGATTGAGCACGTCCTGGATGACGCCGGCGATCTGCGCCGTCAGCGCCTCCTGGGTCTGCAGGCGGTGGGCGAAGATATCGACGACGCGGGCGATCTTGGACAGGCCGACAACCTTGCCATCCGGCAGATAGCCGACATGTGCCTTGCCGATGATCGGCACCATGTGGTGCTCGCAATGCGAATGGAATGTTATGTCCTTGACGATGACCAGGTCATCGTAGCCGGCGACCTCCTCGAAGGTGCGGCCGAGCTCGTCCGCCGGGCACATGTCGTAGCCGCCGAACATTTCGCGATAGGCCTTTGCCACCCGCTTCGGCGTGTCGACCAGCCCTTCGCGGTCCGGATTGTCGCCGGTCCAGCGCAAAAGCGTGCGCACGGCGGCTTCGACTTCGGCTTCGCTTGGCCGGTCGGTGACCGGCTTTTCCATATAGGCTGACTGTGGCATGAGCTTCTTGATGACGGCATCCATAAAGGCGTCTCCCGTAGTCCCTCTCGGCGGAGGAACGAGTTGAACGGACCACGACCTTTCGGTGTCGGAAACTCGCCCCGTTTCCAGCCCCGTAAGTGGCGTGAACTTCCCGGCAAGGACATTGGCTTTCGTCGTTCTTGTCGATACCGGACTGCCAGCATTATATAAGGTCATAGCGAGCGAAAGGAAGACACGACAGCGGCAATCGCTGTTCGCTTGGCGGCGACGGATTGGAAAATAATGATAAACGAGGTCTACAACGCGAAAATTCTCGGTTTTGCCGGGAACATTGGCCGCATCGGCCGTCTCGATCATCCTGACGCGACCGCCAAGGCTCACTCCAAGCTATGCGGTTCCACGGTCACCGTCGACCTCAAGATGCAGGACGGCCTGGTCACGGACTTTGCCCATGACGTGAAAGCCTGTGCGCTCGGCCAGGCGTCGTCATCGATCATGGCGCAGCATGTCGTCGGCGCGAGTGCTGAGGAATTGCGCGCGGTGCGCGACACCATGCTGAAGATGCTCAAGGAAAATGGCGCCCCGCCGGACGGTCGCTTCGCCGACCTCAGATATCTGGAGCCGGTGCGCGACTACAAGGCGCGGCACGCTTCGACCATGCTGACTTTCGATGCCGTGGTCGACGCCATCGGCCAGATCGAGAAGAAGCGCGCCGAAGAAGCGGCCTGACCTTGGGGTTTGGCTACCAAAGCCTGGTGTTTGCCGGGAGCCTTGCTGGCTCACTCGCGTTGGGCGGGACCCCGAGCCGGGCAGACGTAGCGGTCGAGCGCGATATCGGCGACTATCTCATGAAGGCAATCCAGCATTGTTGGAACATGCCTGCAAACACCCACAGCATTGCACGCGTCCAGATCAGTCTGAACAAGGACGGGTCACTCGCAGGCCCGCCAAAAATCCTCGGTCCTGTGACGACGCCGCCGGACAAGGTTGCCGAGTCCGCTGTCCGGGCCATCGCACGCTGCGCGCCATTTCCCAGGCTGACATCATATGCTGCCCACTATGATATGTGGCGCGATGTCATCCTCACATTCAACCCGGGAGAAGACTCACCGGGCGAGCTTCCGGCCGCGGATACGCTCGACAAACTCTTCGAAAAATACCGCAAGAAGGCCAAGTAGCGGGCCCGGCCGGAAGGTTCAAGCCTGCGCTTCCAGCACCCGCCTGCTTTCGGCAAATTCGCTTCTGAGCCAGTCGGCGAACGCGGCGGCCGGTTCCGAGAGGTCGCGCAAGTTTCTGGCCACCAGCCAATAGGCGCCGGATGCGACGTCGATGTCGAACGGCTTGACCAGCGCGCCGGATGCGATTTCCGCGCCGATCTGCAAGAGATCGCCCAAGGCACGCCATGTCCGAGCAAGGCGGCCTGCTTTGAAAGCGACGCATCCGCCAGCATCGGCCCGCGCGCCGGTATGGCGTCGGCGGGCACGCCGGCCGCTTCGAACCAGCGCGCCCAGCCCTGGCGGTTCTCCTCGTGCAAGAGCGTGTAGCGACCAAGATCGATCGGCCTGTCGAGGGCAGGGCCAGAGGCAAGCAGCGCCGGCGACAGGACCGGCGAATCGACCGTCGAGGCAAGCCGCTCAGCCTGACTGCGCGGCCACGAGGTGGCATGCGCGCTGAAGCGCAAGGCAAGCTCCGGCTGATCGCTGCGGAACTCGATCAGCCTTGGGTCGACCTCGAGCGAGACGTCGATGTCAGGCCGCAATTGGCGAAACCGGTTGAGCCGCGGCACCAGCCACACGGATGCAAGCGACGGCTCGACACTGACGCGGACCACGGACTGCGCCGGTGTCGCCACCAGTTCTCCAAGCAAGGTATCGATGGCGTCGAAACTTCTGACAAGCTGCTCCAGCAGACGCCGCCCGGTGTCGGTCAGTTCGACACGGCGATGGTGACGTTCGAACAAGGGTTGGCGCAGGAAGGTTTCGAGTTCCCGGATCTGCCGGCTGATCGCCGCCTGCGAGACGAAAAGCTCCTCGGCGGCCCGGCTGAAGCTCAGATGCCGGCCCGCCGCCTCGAAGCTCCTCAATGCCGTCAGCGGCAGGCGCCCACGCTTCATTTCGCATAACCCAGGATTATCCGAAGTGGAAATTATACTCGTTTGAAGGCGAAGGCCAGCGGCGGTCTAATCCATGTCAAAGGAGACCGACCATGATCCAGTTGCTGAGCATCTTTGGCGATGTCATGCGGATCGCAACGTTTCAATGGCGTGACAGAAGACAGCATGAAAAGCGTTACGAAGAGCCGACCAGTCGTGGCCGGTGGGCGTCTTCGCCTGACAGGCAGCCGTTTCGCCGTTCCGCCCGTGACGACTGAGTGCGCACAAGGAGTGGGGATTGCGTTCTCCAGTGGAAGCTCACATCTATCGCCTGGGAAACGCGATACGGAGACTGTGGTGCGCGACCAGCATGGGCATGCGCATATCGCCAGGCCGCCGAAACGCGGCCGCAACTGGCCCGGTCCATGGCGCAAGACGCCGGGCCGTCTCCTCGGCACGTCGCTCGTGCGCCTCTATCAGCTGACGCTGTCGGGCTTTGTCGGCAATACCTGCCGGCATCTGCCGACCTGTTCGGAATATGCCCATGAGGCGATCGCCCGCCATGGCCTGTGGGCCGGCGGCTGGATGGGATTGTTCCGTGTGCTGCGCTGCGGGCCATTCGGCACGCATGGCATCGACCGCGTGCCGGAGGTGCTGGAGGATCGTTATGTCTGGTTCACGCCATGGCGGTACTGGCGGATCGGCAGCAAGCGCGGCGAAGCGCAGGGGTGATCGCGTCGGTCAGGTACCGGCGGCTCTGCCCGTTTACGATCCGGTAGGGTTAACAACAGCCTGCACAAAGACTGCGCATTTGAGACAAAATCGAGACAAGAGACCTCGCTAAGCCGCTCGCGAACCCCCCTCTTGAGCGAGCAGACAAATGCGCAATTTCGACCGTCTTCCCTTCATCTTTGCCGGGATACTGTTCCTGCTCGCCTGGCTGCTGGGATTTCCGTTGCGCGCGCAATCGGCGCCGCTGGGGGACGTGCAGTGCACGGTGATCGCCGATGCGGCGAGCGGCAAGACGCTTTACCAGGACGGGGTGTGCGACCAGCGGTTCAGCCCGGCGTCGACGTTCAAGGTGCCGTTGTCGCTGATCGGCTATGACAGCGGGATCCTGAGCGACGAGCACACGCCGAGCTGGGATTACAAGCCTGAATTCAGCGCGGTGAAGCGGGATCAGAAGACCGTCGATCCGGTGGTCTGGGAGCGAGATTCGATCCTGTGGTTTTCCCGGGAAATCACCCGCCGGCTTGGGTCTGAGAGTTTTGCCGGTTATGTCTCGAAATTCGACTACGGCAATGCCGATGTTTCCGGTAATCCCGGCAAGAATGATGGTTTGACCAAGTCCTGGGTGAATTCCTCGCTCAAGATCACGCCGGTCGAGCAGGTCGAATTCCTGCGCAAGCTGCTGGCCCGCAAGCTGCCTGTCTCGGCCAAGGCCTACGACATGACATCAGCCATCATCCCGACCTTCCAGGCCGGGGATTGGACGGTGCAAGGCAAGACCGGCAGCACCAGGCTGCGCAACGACGCCGACAAGGTCCAGGACAAGCGCTCGCTTGGCTGGTTCGTCGGATGGGCGAACAAGGATGGCCGCCAGATCGTCTTTGCGCGGCTTGTCGTCGATGCCAACCGTACGGACATGCCAAAGGGCCTCAAGACCCGGGCTGCGTTCCTGAAGGATTTGCCGCTCCTCATCAAATGAACGCTGACATTTGAGCCGGGCTTTACGGCGGCGGAATCTGTCCATAAAAGACAGCCGCTGCCGGACGCATCCGGCTTTTCCCTATGCATGTCGTACCCCAAAACCGCCATACACTTTTGGGCGACATGCATTTCAACCACCCGCGCTCGTTTGCGGGACTGGATAGGAGATATATATGCTGAATTCCGTTTCCCTGACATTTCCCGATGGCTCCGTCCGCGAATATGACGCGGCGATGACCGGTGCTGGCCTCGCCGAATCGATCTCCAAATCGCTGGCCAAGAAGGCGGTCGCCTATGCGATCGACGGCACGGTTCGCGATCTCAGCGATCCGCTCGGCAAGTCCGGCAAGGTCGAGATCGTCACCCGCGACGACCCGCGCGCGCTGGAGCTGATCCGCCACGACGCGGCCCATGTGCTGGCGGAAGCCGTGCAGGAGATATGGCCGGGAACGCAGGTGACCATCGGGCCGGTGATCGAGAACGGGTTCTACTACGACTTCGCCCGTAACGAGCCGTTCACGCCCGACGATTTTCCGGTGATCGAGAAGAAGATGCGTGAGATCATCGCGCGCAACAAGCCGTTCACCAGGGAAGTCTGGTCGCGCGACAAGGCGAAAAAAGTGTTTGCCGACAAGGGCGAACGCTACAAGCTGGAGTTGATCGACGCCATTCCCGAGGATCAGGATCTCAAGATCTACGCGCAGGGCGACTGGTTCGACCTCTGCCGTGGCCCGCACATGGCCTCGACCGGGCAGATCGGCAATGCCTTCAAACTGATGAAGGTGGCCGGCGCCTATTGGCGCGGTGATTCGAACAACCCGATGCTGACCCGCATCTACGGCACGGCCTGGGCTGATCAGGCGCAGCTCGAAGCCTACCAGATGATGCTGGAGGAGGCCGAGAAGCGCGACCATAGGAAGATCGGCCGCGAGATGGACCTGTTCCATTTCCAGGAAGAGGGACCGGGCGTCGTCTTCTGGCATGCCAAGGGCTGGAAGATGTTCCAGAACCTGGTCAACTACATGCGCCGCCGCCTCGACGAGCAGGGCTATCAGGAGGTCAACGCGCCGCAGGTGCTCGACAAGAGCCTGTGGGAGACGTCAGGCCATTGGGGCTGGTATCGCGACGCCATGTTCAAGGTGACGGTCGCCGGCGACGACACCGATGACGACCGGGTCTTCGCGCTGAAGCCGATGAACTGTCCGGGCCATGTGCAGATTTTCAAGCATGGGTTGAAGTCCTATCGCGATCTTCCCGTAAAGCTTGCGGAATTCGGCAATGTGCACCGC
>NZ_RZQY01000010.1:0-27469 GCF_003998575.1 Mesorhizobium sp. M7A.F.Ca.CA.001.10.2.1
CCATGCCGGCGCATTTCGGTCGCCACTGCGTGACGCCCGTGCTGCTGAAACTCGCCCGGCAATATCCGATGCTGGAACTCGATCTATCTCTCAGCGATCGCTTCGCCGATCTTGCCGAGGATGGCTACGATCTCGCCATTCGGACCGGTGCTCTGGGCGACAAGGCGGGGGTGATCGCACGCCGCGTCGCGCGCCAGGACATGGTCGTCTGCGCCGCACCTTCCTATCTCAGAAATCATGGCGAACCGCGACAGATCGAGGATCTCGCCGACCATCAGGCAATTGTCTACCGCCGGCTCGGCCAGATCATTCAGCCCTGGCTATTTGCTCGAGAGGGGCAACCGGTGCAGGAGATCATACCGACCGGCCGTCTGCGGCTCGACGATCTCGATGCCATCGCTGACGCGGCTGCCGACGGCATGGGCCTTGCCTGGTTGCCCTGGTGGCTGGTGCGCGAGCGCATTGAAGCCGGCGTTCTGCTGGCGCTGTTGCCGGATCAGCCGCGATATCTCTACGACTGCCACGCCCTTTGGCTGCAGACACCGCATCTGCCGCTGAAGGTGCGGCTGGCCGTCGATGCGCTGGCGGCTGCCTTGCCGAAGTCGATGGCCTAACCGCAACGTCGCAATCGCTCTCAGTTGAGATCGCGCGGATACTCCTTGACCTCGCTGCGGTCGACGATCAGCTCATCGCCATCATGGGCGGTGATGTGGGTCTCGATCCGCCAGACCTTTCGCAGCGCCCTTACCGTCGCCTTCACTGAAAGCCGCACCTGCCAGTCGCCGCGACCATAGGACTTGTCCCAGGTGCAGGTGCCGACCGCCGAGTTCGGATCGTCGGGGTGGATGATGAACCGGTCGACATGCCTCGCCGAGAGCACCATTCCCGTATGTGGATGCCGCACCGTGCCGCCATCATTGGCGACCTGATAGACGGTCTCGCCGGTGACCTGGTCCGTCGACACCGAACGCTGGAAGCCGTCGCCCTTGGCCAGCACCTCTTGCTCCATCGGCGCGGCGCTTTCCGGAGTCAGGAAAACCCCCAGTGTGTCGTCCAGCTTCTGCTGCGCGCGCACCGGCAGGATCAGCCGGCTGTCGCCGCAATGGATCGACAACGTCGCCTGCTCGGCCGTCGGGAAGACGATCGGCCAATGCGATGTCGCCAGCGCCAGCCGGATACGCTCGCCGACCTCGAAACGCTGCCCGCAGCAGCGCAGCTTGACGCGGACGGTCTCCGCCTGGCCCGGCACCATGGGTGCGATGTCCAGATCATCGTTGCGATGGCTCAGATTGAGGATGCCGTAGCTGATACGCGAGGCGGCACCTTCAGGGAATACCTGCGACAGCGTGGCGGACAGAAGGGCGACGGGCTTGTCGGAGGAGAGCTTGACCTCGAATTCGGGGAAGCCAAGGATCTCGACCGCTTCGGTCAACGGCGCCGTCTCGAAGATCAGGGCATTGCCTTCTTCCATGCGCTGGTCGACCGGCAAGGTCGGCATCACGCCATAGCCGCACCAGGCGCCGGACGACAGGCCGGCCGTCTGTGGCGATGAAACCTCCAGGATCGCGTTTGCGCCCTTGGCTTCGCTCAGCACATGCGGCGCAAGGTTCAGCACCTTTTCGCCGACGCCGGGTCCCGGCCACGCCGGTTCCGCCACCCAGCGGCCGGGCCGCTCGTCATAGATCGCCGCCGGCCGTGCGGGATCCTGAATCCAGGCGCGCAGCATCGGCTCGTCGGCAATGCCGGTGTCGATGCCCTTGAGATATTGATCCCACCAGCGCAGGCACTCCTGCAGGAAGCCGATACGCGGTCCGGGCATGGCGAAGTGCGGATATTTGTGGCCCCAGGGTCCGATCAGGCCCTTGCGAGGACCGCTCAGTTTTTCCAGCATCCGGAAGATCGGATTGGGATAGCCGGCGGCCCAGCCGCCGACGGCATAGACCGGGATCTCGACATCGGAATAATCCTCGCAGATCGAACCGTGCTTGTAGAAATCGTCGCGGCGCTGGTGTTCGAACCAGTCCTGCATCCAGATGCCGTTGCCGTTCAGCCGTTGCTCCCAAAGCTCGCGCCAGCGGTCGCCGACAACAAGCGGATCCGGTGGCGTCATGGCGATGGCCCAAGCGGTGGTTCCCCACATCAGATTGTCGCACATCATCGCGCCGCCGAGATAATGCACGTCATCATTATAGCGGTCGTCGGTCGAGCACAGCGAGACGACGGCTTTCAGCGCCGGCGGGCGGCGGGCGGCGACCTGCAGCCCGTTGAAGCCGCCCCAGCTGATGCCGATCATGCCGACACTACCCGAGCACCAAGATTGCCGGGCCAGCCATTCGATGACCGCCAGGCAGTCATCCTGCTCCTGCTTCAGATACTCACCCTTGCACAGCCCCTCGCTGTCGCCCGAGCCGCGCATATCGACCCGCACGCCGGCATAGCCGTGACCGGCGAAATAGGGATGCGTCAGCGCATCGCGCTCCACCGTTCCGTCACGCTTGCGATATGGCAGATATTCCAGGATCGCCGGCACCGGATCGGCCTCCGCGTCTTCCGGCAACCAGATGCGTGCGGCCAGCTTGACGCCGTCCGGCATCGGAATCCACAAATTCTCGATCTCGCGGACTTTGCGCGGGAAATCGGTGACGACGCGGATATCTTGCATGGCGGCTCCTCTCAACGCCCGGCCGACACTTGCGCCGGTGGCGATCCTTATGTGTTCAGCGGGAAATGGCAGGTCAGACGGCTGTCGCCAACTGCGACCGGGACGGGGACATCCACCGTGCAGCGGCCCTGGGCCTGCGGACAGCGTGTGTGAAATTCGCAGCCTGAAGGGCGCGCCAACAAGGACGGAACGTCAGCCGGCAGCGTGATACGCTGATGCACCCTGTCGGGATCGGGCTCTGGATTGGCCGAGAGAAGGGCCGCCGTATAGGGATGATGCGGCGCGCGGAAGATCGCTTCGGTTTCGCCCTGTTCGATGAAGCGTCCGAGATACATCACCGCCATGCGGTCGGCGATCTGGCGCACGACATGCAGATTGTGGGTGATGATCAGCATCGACAGGCCCATGCGGTCACGCAGGTCGTTGAGCAGGTTCAGCACCTCTCCCTGCACCGAGACGTCGAGGCCGGCTGTCGGCTCGTCGGCGACGACCAGCACCGGGTCCAGCGCGATCGCCCGCGCCACACCGACGCGGCGCGCCTGGCCGCCGGAAAGCTGGTGCGGGTAGCGGTCGGCGAAATCGCGCGGCAGCCCGACCAGTGCAAGAAGTCGTGTGACTTCGGCGTTGAGATCGCGATCCGACAGTCCGTGGATGACGAAAGG
The DNA here is from genome assembly GCF_003998575.1 of Mesorhizobium sp. M7A.F.Ca.CA.001.10.2.1. Lineage (NCBI taxonomy): Bacteria > Pseudomonadati > Pseudomonadota > Alphaproteobacteria > Hyphomicrobiales > Phyllobacteriaceae > Mesorhizobium > Mesorhizobium sp. M7A.F.Ca.CA.001.10.2.1. The sequence goes on from NZ_RZQY01000010.1 coordinate 3,325, forward strand.
CTCCGACAGCAGCGACCGCACGCTGAGCCGCGGCGACAACGATCCGACCGGATCCTGGAACATCATCGGCATGCGCCGCCGCACCGGTTTCATGGCGGCGTTGGACAGGCCTTGCAGTTCCTGCCCTTCAAACAGGATCGTGCCCGCTTTCACCGGCTGAAGACCGTTGAGCGTGCGCGCCAGCGTCGTCTTGCCCGAGCCGGATTCGCCGACCAATGCGAAGGTGCTGCCTCGTTGAAGCGTGAAGCTGACACCGGACACCGCTTCGATCTCGGTGGCTCGCCCGGCAAGTCTGGCGGACAGGCCGCCAACCCGGAACGAGACACGCAGATCGCTGACACGGAGCAGGTCGTCGGAACTCATGCGTTCATCGCTCCCAAGGGAATGTCCGCATGCCAGCAGCGGGCGATGTGAGACCCACCGAGGATTGCGCTGGGAGGCGTCGTCAGGCATTGGGCGTCGGCGCGATCGCAGCGCGGCTGGAAGACGCAGCCGCTTGGTCGGCGGCGCAGATCCGGCAAGGTCCCGGCGATGGTCGGCAGGCGGGCAACCCGCTGCGACAGCCGCGCGGGATCACAGGCCAAAAGCTTCTGCGTGTAGGGATGGCGCGCATCGTGGAAGATCTCGCGAGTCGTGCCGCTCTCCACCACCTCACCGGCATACATCACGATCATCTCGTCGCAGAGTTCGGCAATCACGCCCAGATGATGCGAGATGAACAGCACCGAGCAGCCGATGTCGCGCTGCAGATCCTTGAGCAGTTCGATAGTGGCCACCTCCAGCGTCGCATCGAGCGCAGTCGTCGGCTCGTCGGCGATCAGCAGCGCCGGTTCCATCATCAGCGCCATGGCGATGGCGATGCGCTGCTTCATGCCGCCGGAGAACTCGTGCGGAAACTGCGTCAGCCGGCTTTCCGGATCGGGAATGCGAACCTTGCGCAGCATGGCGACCGAGCGCGCATCCTTGTCCCGCTTCGACAGGTTCGAGCGATACTGGATGTCGCGCATCTGGCGCCCCACCGACAGCACCGGGTTGAGCGCGCCCATCGGATCCTGGAACACGGTGGCGATCCTGAGACCGCGCAAGCCGCGCATCGCGGTGGGGTCGAGCCGGGCAAGGTCCTTGTCGCCCTCGAAGATGATCTCGCCCGATGTGATTTCACCATTGTCGGCGAGCAGGCCGAGAATGGCGTTGATGAGCGTCGATTTCCCGCAGCCGGATTCGCCGACCACGCCGACGCTGCGGTTGGCCGGCACGGAAAAGCTCACCTGCTTCAGCGCCTCCAATCGCCCACTCTCGGTGTGGAAGGCGACGCTCAGATTCTTGACCTCGAGAACCGTCATGAGCGTCCCTTCAGCCTGGGATCGAAGAGGTCGCGCAGCGTCTCGCCGAAGAAGGTGAAACCGAGTGTCGTCAGCACGATCGGCAGGCCGCCGGCAATCACGATCCAGTAGGAATCGCGAATGTTGGCGAAGCCGTCATTGAGGATCGCGCCCCAGCTCGGCGTCGGCGGCCGCACGCCGAGCCCGAGAAAGCTCATGCCGGCCTCGATCGCCACCACCACGGGAATGTCCATCGATATCAAGATCAGGATCGGGCCGATGATGTTGGGCAGGATATGGACGCGCAGGATGCGGCCCGCACTGGCGCCCATCGAGCGCGCCGCCATGACATGTTCGGCTGATTTGAGCACCAGCGTCTGGGTTCTGATGATGCGGGCATAACCCGGCACATTGACCAGCATCACCACCAGCACCACCGCGTAGAGCGAGGGGCCGAACAGGGTGACCAGCGTCAGCGCCAGCATAACGGTGGGAAAGCTCTTCACCGCGTCGAAGATCAGCAGCAGCACATTGTCGAGCCAGCGCGGCCCATAGCCTGCGATCAGCCCCAGCACGACGCCGACAACCAGCGACACCGCTGTCGCGCCCAGCGCGATCAAAAGCGCGACGCGCCCGCCATAGAGCACCCGGGTGAGAAGATCGCGGCCGAGATGGTCGGTGCCGAGCAGATGCAGCAGGCTCGGCGAAGCGAAGCGTTCGGCCGGCGATATCTTGCTCGGCGCATAGCTGGTCAGGAGGCTGGCGAAGACCGCTGACAGCACCACGACCGTCACCAGCGTCAGGCCGATGGCGCCCAGCGGCTCGCGCATGATGCGGCGCACGGTGCGCCATATCATGCCGAGACGGAAGCTGCGGGACGGCAGCTCAGTTGAAACTTGATCTGACACGGGGATCCAATAGGCCGACCAGAATGTCGGCCGCTACGTTGACGAGGACGAAGAAGACCGTGGTGACCAGCACGGCTCCGGAGACGATGGGGTAGTTGCGCACCGAGATCGCCTCATAGACCAGCTTGCCGATGCCGGGGCGGGCGAAGACGATTTCGGCGAAAACGGAAGACGACAGCATGTGGCCGATGCCGACGCCGAGCAAGGTGATCGTCGGCAGCACGGCGATACGCAGCGCGTAGGTGTAGACGATCCGGTGCTCGGTCAGGCCGAAGGCGCGCGCCGTGCGGATATGGCTGGCCTCCAGTGTCTCCAGCATCGAGGCGCGCACCATGCGCGAGATGTAGCCGATCCAGCCAAGGCCGACCGCTAGAGACGGCAGGATGAGGTGCTGAAGCCGGCTGGCGAGGTCGCCCGGTTCGCCGGCGCCGATCGCCGGCAGCCATTGCAGGGCGACCGCAAACACCAGCAGCGAATAGATGGCGACGACGAAGGATGGCACGGCGATCATCGCCACCGACAGCACCCCGATCACCTGATCGACAAAGCCGCCGCGCCGCACCGCCGCGATGCAGCCAAGCGGGATGCCCAGCGCCACCGACCACGTGATGCCGCCGACCACCAGCGCCAGCGTGAACGGAAGCTGTTCCATCACCACGTCCAGGACCGGCCGGTTCGACAGAACCTCGGTGCCGAGATCGCCATGCAAGGCAGAGCCGTAGAAGTTCACGAATTGCCGCCAGACAGGTTGATCCAAGCCCATACGCTCGCGCAGCGCCTCCTTCATCTCCGGCGTCGCGCGTGGCCCCAGCGCGACGGAGGCCGGGTCTCCGGGAATGAGGTAGACCATGGCGAACATCATCATCATGGCGACGCTGATGATGATGGCGCCAAGCCACAGACGCTTGAGGGCGTAGCGGATCATTTTCGGTACCTGTCGGATGGTCTTTGGCCGGGGCGAGCCCCGCCCGCCGATATCATGCCGGTTTGAAGTCGGTGAACACGGGTTCGCCGTTCGGCTTCAGGCCGGCCACAAGCGTGTCTCGATTCATGATGCCGGTGACCTCATGCGTCAGGAAAATGTAGTTGCCGTTCTCCTCCATCAGGTCCTGAAGCTTCTTGTAGATGACATCGCGCTTTGCCGGGTCGAGCTCGACCATGCCCTCGGCGTTGAGCTTGTCGAATTCCTCGCTGGAAAAACGCTCCCAGTTCCAGACGCCGATCTGGTCGCGGGTGAACCAGGCGGTGGCCCAGCTCGGGTCCGGCTGCATGGAGAAGCGGCTGATGATCATCTGCAGCTTCTTGTAGTAGTCGCCTTCCTTGGCGCCAAGCGTCCAGAAGGTGCCGCTGTCGTTCTGCTTGATCTCCACAGTGAGACCGACATCCTGCAGGTTCGACTGCACGACCTGCGCCGCGGTCAGCCGCTCGGTCTTGTTGAGGATGTCGAGCGTGATCGTGGTGCCGGCCAGCCCCTCCTTGGCGATCATGTCGCGGGCGCGGTCCGGATCGAAATCGAAGAGGTTCTTCTCGCGATGGCCAGGCAGACCGGGCGCGATGATGCCGGTGGCCGTGGCGGCCGCACCGAAATAGGCAGCGTCGACCACCGCCTTGCGGTCCACGGCGTACTGAACCGCGCGGCGCATGTTCGGATTGTTGAAGGGAGCGACATCCTGGTTCATGCCGAGCCAGACAAAGGCCAGCGAAGGCTTCTCGACGACGGTCGTCTTTGGCGGCGGTGTCTGCTTCAGCCGCGAGATCGAGGAGACCGCGGTCCAGGTGTAGTCGAGGTCGCCGGCCTCATAGCCAAGTTCGGCGGTCTTCTCATCCTCGATCGGATGGATGTGGATTTCCGCGAAGGCGCCCTGCTCGTACTTCCAGTCGGGATTGCGCACCAGCACCGTGCGCTGCTTGGGCAGCCATTCCTTCAGGATGTAGGGGCCCGACTGGGCCACCGGCTTGACGCCCATCTTGCCGCCGAGCTCGGTGATGGCGCGCTTCGACAGGATGGTGCCGGACGGCGTCGGCAAGGTCGACGTCCACAGCGGCGCGAAGGCCTGCTTCAGGTGGATCAGCCCCGACAGCTTGTCCTTGACCTCGACTTCCTTGAGCGTTGCCCAGTCGCCGGAATAGGGGCTTTTGTTGGCGGGGTCGGCGATGCGTTCGATCGAAAACTTGACGTCTTCCGCCGTCATCTGGCCGTAGCCGTCTGTGAAACCGATATTGTCGCGCAGCTGGAAGGCGACGGTCAGCGGGTCGAGCTGCTTGATCGTTTCCGCCGCCATCGGCCGCCAGCCCCAGCTATCGCCCGGCGTGGTGACGACGAGGCCGGCGAAGATGACGCTGGTGATGTCGCCTTCAGGCGCCGCCAGCCGGAAGCAAGGGTCGAGCGTCTGGATGTCGGCGTAGGATCGCACCTTGAGGATCGGCCCGTCGCTCGACCAGGAAACTTTTGGATTGACCATTGAGGCGAGGCCGAAAGCGCCGGCTCCGGCGAGCAGGCTGCGGCGCGAAACCCTGGTGTCGGCTAGAATGGACATGCTCTACCCCTCTGCTGTTTTCGTTGTTTTGCTTTCCAGCCGTTGGCCATTCTCCAAGCCGGGCCGAATGTGTCTGTCAGCTAAAACTGCTAATAATAGACATCTATGTCTAGCGAAAATTTTGCCGGCATGTCCGAATCTTGGAGACGGACGATCTTGCGGGAAATCTCGATATCCGATCCGACCCCGCCGCTACGTCGGCATGGGCAAGCGGCTAAGCGCGAAATGTGATCGCGCACACGGTGCGGCCTGGCCCGCTATTCGGTGGGGCCTGGATCAAGAGCTGGAGCGGAGACGCGCTCTCCGCTACCTTCACTTCCAGATTTCGGCCGCCAGGCGCACGAAATTGCCGCCCAGGACGTTGCGCACGGTCTGCTCGGACTGGCCGCGGCGCAGAAGCACATCGGTCAGTTCGCGCATCTGGCCGGGAGCCGCGTAGGTCGTCGCCCCTTCCGGATATTCGCTCTTGGGCCAGAATTGCGGATTGTCGGAAATGATGCGGTCGATGCCTTTGACATCAACCGGAAAGGCGTAGTCCAGTCCGATGCCGACATGATTTGGGCCAGCCAGGTCGACGAGATATTCGATGTGGTCAGCCAGCCTGTCCGAGTCCGTCCGCCCTTCTCCCAGGAAACGATTGAGCCCGACAATCGCGACGATGCCGCCGGTGCGCGCGCAGGCCTTTATCTGCTCGTCGGTGATGTTGCGGCCATGGCCGCACAGGGCCTTGGCGTTGGAGTGCGAGAAGATGACAGGGCGGTTCGAGTATTCCATCACCTCCATCGAGGTGCGGTAGCCGGTGTGGGTGACGTCGACGAACATGCCGAGACGGTTCATCTCGTCGATGACCTCGCGGCCGAATGCCGTCAGGCTGGTCTCGACATCGTGGCAACCGCCGCCGGCGAGGTTGTTCCTGTTGTAGGCGAACAGGATCTGGCGCACACCCAGATGGTGATAGAACTCGACCATTTCGATGCGGCCGTCGAGCGCGTTCATGCCCTCAATGTCGAAGGTGATCGCCAGTTTGCCCTCGAGCTTGGCCTTGCGGATTTCCGCGACGGAGGAGACCAGCGTGTAGTGCTCGGGATTGGCAAGGATCCAGTGACGGAAATTTGCGAGCGTCCGCACTGTCTGCTCCCAGGGCAACAGGTCGAAGCCGACATCGATTGACAGATAGTCGATGCCGGCGTCGCGCCAGATCTGCAGATTGTTCAGGTCCGCAGCCGGATCCGGCATGAAGCCGGAATGCGCGTCCCATATGATTTCACTGTCGAAAATGGCCTTGGCGGCAGTCGAAACGCTCACTTTTTTCCTCGCTCTCTCGGCAACACCAACAACGGAAGGCCAGATCAAGCGGCGTTCCGGATGTGTGATCCAGATGCAGTGCGCATCAAGTATCAGGCCACAGACACATGTGTCTAGACAGCTCCGAACGGGCCTGTATGGTCGCCGTCGCTGCATGTCGCTCCGACCGGGCCATCGGCAAAAGGGAGAACAAAGATGAGCTCAAACGGAAGCCATGGCGGGAGCGATAGCAGGCATATCGCCGTGATCGGCGGCGGTATTATCGGCTGCAGCGCGGCTTTCCATTTGCTGCGGTCCGGCGTGCGCCGGGTGACGGTCATCGATGCGGGTCAGCCGGGTGCCGCGACCACCAGCGCCGGCGCGGGCTTCGTCTCCCATTGGTCCGCCGGCATGATCCCGCTCGGTGAAGAAGGCCTTCAACTGCAGCAATATGGCCTCGATTTCTATCGCAGGCTGCACGAGGTCGGCGTCGAGATCGGTTATCGGCCAAACGGCACCTTGATCATGGCGCTGACCGAGGATGGGCGCGAGCGTTTCGTCCGACCGGTGCTGGACTCACCCTATGCCCCGCCGGAAATGCAGGATTTGAACGCCGCGCAGATCGGCCAGAAGATGCAGGGCCTCATCGATCCGGCGCGGGTCCATTCGGCCGCCTACAATCCGCATGGCATCCAGCTCGACACCAAGCTGGCGATGGGGGTACTGACCGGCCAGATCAGCGAGCTCGGCGGTGTTTTTCGCAGCGGCACACGCGTAACGGCCGTCCATGATGCCGGTGACCGGGTGACCATCGAGACCGATCAGGGCAGCCTTGAGGCTGACGGCGTGATCGTTGCCGCCGGCGCCTGGAACAACCAGGTCATATCAGGCCTCGGCTGGAAGTTGCCGCTGCTGCGCGTCGTCGCAACGCGCATCGTCACCGACGATCGTGGGCTGCCGTCGACCATTCCCACGGTCCAATGCCGCGAATTGCGGCTGTGGCTGCGCGAAACATTCGGCGCCGTCATGTGGGGAACCGGCCGGCATTACAAACCTCTCTACAAGACCGACGACAACGAGATCGAACCTGGCCAGCCGCACAATATCGAGCTGATGCGGGAGACCTCCGAGCAGGAGCTTGCCGAGTTGCAGACTGTGTTCCCGCCGCTGCGCGGTTCGACGATCGCGAGCTGGGCGCAAGGCGTGCCGTGCTACACGCCCGACAACGGCCTTGTCGTCGGCAAGGTGCCCGGCAGCGACAATGTCGTGGTCGTCGGCGGCGACAATGAGAGCGGCGTCACCCATGGACCGGGTCTTGGCCGGCTATCCTGCGAACTGGTCCTCGGGCACACCCCGTTCGTTTCCGCCGAGCGGTTCCGTGTCGATCGCTACGCCTCCGATGCCTTCAAGTCGGAGGCCGAGATCGAGGCCGCCATGCCGGCCTGGGGCGCGCGTCATGAAGCGTCGCGGTTTGGTCGCGAGGCCTGATCTGTTAGCTGTCGCCGACGCTGGCCAGCAGCGCCTGCGCCACCGCCCTGACCACCGGGCCGGCATTCTTCCTCATGACGATGTGGAAGGAGCCGGCGTGGCGACGCGAGGTTTTCGTCAGCCGGACGAGCTGGCCGCGGCGCAGATGCTCATCGGCAAATCCCGCCCAGGCGAGTGCCGCGCCGCGCCCGGCGATGGTTTCGTGGATCATCGACATGTAGCTGGTGAACCGAGGTCCGTCGAGTTTCCGGTCGGTTCCGATCCATGATTGCCAACTGTCGATCGCGCCGGGCGGCGTCACCTGATGCAGCAGCGGCACCGCCATGAAAGCCTCGGGGTCTTCCGAGGCGAGCGCCGGATAACGCGCCAGGAACGCCGGCGCGCAGACCGGGAACCATTCACCGTCGAGCAGTTTTTCGGTCACGAATTCGGGCCATTGCCCGGCTTCGCCGAAACGGATCGACAATGCCACTTCAGGCTGATCGAAATCCCTGTAATCGGTGGATGTCTGCAGCAGCACCCGGCCATCGGCAACCTGCGATGTGATGAGGCCGAAGCGCGGCATCAGCCATGCCTGCGCGAAGTCGTGGCTGCAGCCGACCATGAATGTATCGCTGTCGTGCGCGGTCAAATCCTCGACCGCTTGCCTGATGGTGCCGAGACCCTCGCGGATCGCTTCGGCCAGCGTGTTGCCGGCCCCGGTGACGGCGACGCGGTTGCCTCTGCGCGTGAACAGCTCGACCGACAGCTGGCGCTCGAGATTGGCGACATGCCTGCTGACCGCCGATTGTGCGATGTTGAGCTCCTGCGCGGCCAGTGTCAGCCCGCCATGCCTGGCGGCAGCCTCGAAGACGACCATGGCGTTCAGCAGGGGAAGCGATGTTTTGAGGGTTTTCACGGTCCGGACCTACATTCATGCCTTTTCGATATGAAGGTCTATCATATCTGTATTTGCTGCAAGCCTTTCCGCATCGCACACTCTATCGAAACATCATTCTAACGCCAGCGAGCAGAAAGGTGTTTGCCGTGCAGGCCTACACACCGAACAGCCAGCCTATCGACAGAAGCGAGACCGTCAGGCTGATCGACCGGCAACGTCCGGACTGGTCGCTGGAACAGGCCTTTTATGCCGACCCGGCGATCTTCGCGCTGGAACGGGACTTGTGGTTTCCGCGCCAATGGATGCTTGTCGCCCATGCCAGCGAGGTTCCCGAAAAGGGCCGCTACATCGTGCGCCAGCTGTTCGACGAGGAGATCATCGTCGTGCGCTTCGGCGACGCCGAGGACGACATCGCGGCCTACTACAATGTCTGCACCCATCGCGGCTCGCGGCTCTGCGCCAAGGATGGTCGCGGCAAGCTTCTGGTCTGCCCCTATCATGCCTGGTCGTTCAGGCTGACCGGCGAACTGCAGTCGCGGCAGGATCTGCCGGCAAGCGTCGATCCGGAAGCGCTGGGACTGCACCGCGTGCCCTGCAAGAGTTTCGGCGGCCTCGTCTTCTGTGGCCTCGATGCCAGTTCGCTGCCCGACATCCAGCCTGTCGCGGACGGGCTGACGGGCGGCTTGCGCGAAAACGGCCTCGACCGTGCACGCATCGTCGCCCGCAAGAATTATCTGACCAAGGCGAACTGGAAGCTGGTGCTCGAGAACTTTCTCGAATGCTATCACTGCCGGCCGGCTCATCCCGAATATTACCGCGTCAACGGCCATGTCAAAGTGACCGCGACCCGCGATGCCGACAAGGCGGTCGAGTGGCAGAACGAAATCGAGGCCTGGCACAGCGTCATCGGCGATGCCGAATTCCACAAGGGTGCGTGGCAGGCAGGCGACCTCGACACGATGCCGTTTGCCATGCACCGCAAGCCGATCGGCTCCGGCCGTAACACGCTGTCCAATACGGGCGAGGGGGTCTCGTGCCTGATGGGTGGTCGTCACGCCTATGATGGCGGCGAAAGCGGCTTTCGCCTCGGACGCCTGTCGTTTGCAAGTGCTGCCAATGATTATGTCACGCTGTTCCAGATGATACCGCGCAACGCCATGGAAACAGACGTCATCCTGACCTGGCTCGTCGACAAGGATGCCGATAACGACATCGACGCCGATGCGATCAGCTGGATGTGGGACGTCACCACGGTGCAGGACAAGAAGATCACCGAGGACAATGCCGACGGCATTATGTCCCGTGCCTACCGGCCAGGCCCCTACACGCCGCTGGAAAGCCAGACCTCGTTCTTCGTGCAGACCTATCTGTCGGAACTGCGTTCGCTGATCACCGGCACGCGCGGCGCGACCGCCAGACAGTGGTCCGCGCCGAAGGAACTTTTCGCATCGCCGAAGGCGGCGAGCTGCAACACGCGGCTCTGACCCGCGGCCGAAGATGCCTCTTTGAGGCGTCGCATTCCGATGCCATATGAAGGTGGCCGACGGAATGTTGCGGGAGAGACAGTTTATGACCAAAGGTTCGGACTTGTTCGTCGCGGCCCTCGAGAACGAAGGGGTCGAACGGATTTTCGGCATTCCCGGCGAAGAAAATCTCGATATCGTCGAATCCATCCGCCGCTCCTCGATCCAGCTGATCCTGACCCGCCACGAGCAAGCAGCCGCTTTCATGGCCGCCACCTATGGCAGGCTCACCGGCAAGCCGGGTGTGTGCATCACCACGCTTGGCCCAGGCGCGCTCAATCTTTCGACCGGTTCGGCCTATGCGCTGCTCGGCGCGATGCCGATGATCATGATCACCGGCCAGAAGGGCATCCTGTCATCCCGGCAGGCGCGCTTCCAGATCGTCGACATCGTCGCGGCGATGAAGCCGCTGACCAAGCTGTCGCGCCAGATCGTCTCGCCGAAGATGATCCCCTCGCTCGTGCGCGAAGCTTTCCGTGTCGCCCAGGAAGAACGTCCCGGCCCCGTACATCTGGAACTGCCGGAAGACATTGCGGCGGCCGAGTGTGAGCCGATCGCACTGGTGCCGACGCACCCGGTCGAACTGCCGCTGGCCAGCCCGGGTGCGCTTGATCGCGCCGCCCTTATGATCATGGAAGCCAGGCGCCCGCTGCTGATGTTCGGCGCGGCGGCGTCGCGTCCGCGCGTGACCCCCGATGTCGCGCAGTTCGTGCTGCGGACGCAAATTCCCTATTTCACCACGCAGATGGGCAAGGGAACCGTGCCCGGCGGCACGGAGCTCTATATGGGAACGGCAGCCCTTTCGGAGCGCGACTACGTGCACGAGGCCATCGAGCAGGCCGATCTGATCATCACCATCGGTCACGACACCGTGGAGAAGCCGCCCTTCATCATGGGAGCGAAGGGGCCGAGGGTCATTCATGTCGGCTACCAATCAGCCGATGTCGAGCAGGTCTATTTCCCGCAAGCCGAAATCGTCGGCGACCTCGGCCCTTCGCTGGCGCTGCTGGCCGACCGCATCGAGGGCAAGATCCCCAACGCGCAGGTCCTGCTGCCGCTGCGCGAAGGCATTCTGAGCCGGATCGCCGCGCGCGCCACCGAAGATCGCTTCACGCCGCAGCGCATCGTGCACGACGTGCGCGCCGTGATGCCGGCCGACGGGATTCTCGCCCTCGACAACGGCATGTACAAGATCTGGTTTGCGCGCAACTACCGGACGCGCATGGCAAACACGATCCTGCTCGACAATGCGCTGGCCACCATGGGCGCGGGCTTGCCGTCGGCGATGATGGCGGCACTGCTCTATCCGCAGCGCCGTGTCATGGCCATCTGCGGCGATGGCGGCTTCATGATGAACAGCCAGGAACTGGAAACCGCCGTCAGGCTCAAGCTCAACCTGGTCGTCCTGCTGCTCGAGGACCACGCCTACGGCATGATCCGCTGGAAGCAGGCGGTCGATGCGTTCCCGGATTTCGGCATGACCTTCGGCAATCCCGATTTCGTCAAGTATGCCGAGGCCTATGGCGCCAAGGGGACCAGGGTTGCGGAGATCACCGACTTGCGGCCGGCGCTGGAACAGGCCTTCACCGGCGGCGGCGTGCATCTCGTCGTCGTGCCCATCGACTATTCCGAAAACACCAGGGTGCTTGTCGACGAACTGCGCGAGCGGCTGCCAGCGCCGCAGACGCCCTGACGGCAGCGACAAAGCCGCCGTCAGGATTGCTTGGGCGGAAGACCCTACACCTTGCAGTAAGGCGTCACCGGCTCGATGGTGCCGAAGTCCTTAGCGATCTCGTAGCCGATGCCGTCGGACGCCGCCTTGCCTACATAGGAATGGCACAGCGTGTGGTTGTTGGTGGCGTCGACACGGATCTTGCCTTGCGGTGCGTCGAACTCGATCGACGGCAGCGCGGCCAGCACATCATCGTCCTTCAACGATCCAGCCTTCTCGGCGGCCAGCGCATAGAGATGCAGGCCGTTGTAGCCGGCCTCGCCGATGCCGTTGACCATCTTCTCCTGACCGAACTTCTCGCGGAAGCTCGAGATGAACTTCTTGTTGACCGGGTTGTCGAGCGCCATCCAGTAGGGTTGCGGCGCATAGGTGCCGGCCGCCACGCCGGGCGGCAGCGCGTCCTTGTTGAAGACCTCGTCGAGCGGGGCGATCAGCGGCTGCTTGATGTCGAAGCTGCGATACTGCTTGAGCTGGGTGACGGCGTCGTTGCCGACCACCATCGACCAGACGACATCGGGCTTCAGTGACTTGATCTTCTGGAAGGCCGGGCCGAAATCGGTGGTGCCGAACGGATAGTAGTCGGCGCCGATGATCTTGCCGCCGGCCTTCTCATAGGCTGCCGTGATCGCCTCGGTCATCTTCTGCGGCCAGGCATAGTCCGAAGCCATGACATAGATCGTCTTGCCGAGGTTCTCGGCCACCCACGGCATCATCGGGTCGACCTGCTGCATCGGGATCGGGCCGGTGGCGACGAAGTAGCGGTTGCATTCGCCGCCTTCGAAATTGGTCGGGTAGAAGAACAGCTTCTTGGCCTTCGAGGTGACCGACAGCGTGGCGCTGCGTTCGGGCGAAATGATCGTGCCCATGATCACGTCGACCTTGTCTTCGTTGATGAGCTTGCGCGCCTTGTCGATGGAGCCCTTGGTCGTGGTCTGGTTGTCCTCGATGATGAGCTCGACCTGGCGTCCGCCAATGCCGTTGGCGGCGTTGAGTTCGGCGGCGGCCAGCTTGTAGCAATTGAGCAGCGTCTCGCCGAGAATCGCCTGCAGCCCGGTGATCGGGATCGATAGGCCGACCTTGACGGTGTCGGCGGCGCGCAGGATCGACGGCGCGCCGACGATGGCGAAGGCGGCCGCGGCGCCGCCGGATTTCAAGACAGTTCTTCTGCTTATCATTGTTGTGTTCCCTTCCAGTCCCAGGCGCGCCCCATGCACGCCTTACAAGTCAACAAGTTCCCAGGCGCGCTTCACGCGCGCTCTATAGGGCCAACAGATCCTTCAGCAGGGTCTCGTCGGCGAAGGTCTCAGGCGCACCTTCGTGGACTATCCTGCCCTTCTCCATCACCAGGCAGCGGTCCGATGCCTTGAGAACGAGATCGAGATTCTGCTCGACAAGAATGATCGCGATGCCGCGCTCGCGGGCGATGCGCGGCACCAGTTCGGCGATCGACTGCACGATGTTCGGCTGGATGCCTTCCGAGGGTTCGTCGAGCAGCAGCACCGACGGCAGGCCGCATAGCGCGCGACCGATCGCCAGCATTTGCTGCTGGCCGCCCGAAAGCGTGCCGGCAACCTGCGCTTCGCGCTCCCGCAGGATCGGAAAATAGCCGAAGATGTCGTCCGGGATGCCACCGTCGCCACGGTCCTTGGCGGCGCGGGTGCCGACCTCCAGGTTTTGCCGCACCGTCAGCTGGTTGAAGATCCCGCGCCCCTGCGGCACATGCGCGATGCCTGCCCGCGCGCGGCGGAAAGCTGGCGCGTTGGTGAGGTCTTTATCACCGAGAACCACCGCGCCTCCGCTCGCTCGCAAGCCGCCGGCGATGACGCGCAGCAGCGTCGTCTTGCCTGCGCCGTTGCGGCCAAGCAGGCCGACGACTTCGCCGGACGCGACACTGAGGTCGATGCCGTTCAGCACCGGGAGCAGGCCGTAGCCGGCCGAGACGGCAAGTGTCCGCAGCATGCTCAGCGCCTCCCCAGATAGACGTCGCGGACCATCTCGTCGGTCTCGATGTCGTGGAAAGGACCGCTGCGCAGTCGGCGTCCCTGGTGCAGCACCAATGTCTCGCAGTTCAGCGCCCGCACGAAGCGGATGTCGTGCTCGACGGCAACGATCGAGAACTCGCCCTTGAGCCGCAGCAGCATGTCGGCCGTCGCCAGCGTCTCTTGTGGTGTCATGCCGGCGGTCGGCTCGTCGAGCAAAAGCAACTTTGGCTCTATCGCCAACGCCATCCCGATCTCCAGCCATTGCTTCTGGCCATGCGCGAGCTCGCCGGCCAGCGTGGCGGCACGGTTACCGAGCGCGACCAGTTCCAAGAGTTCACCAACCGGGCGCACTGGCGAAGGCGCGCCCCAGCGCGCGACCTTCAGATTGTCCTCCACCGAGAGGTTCGGGAAAACCGAGGGAATCTGGAATTTGCGGGCGATGCCGAGCCGGGCGATGCGATGCAGCGGCAATCCGGCGATGTCATGGCCGAGGAAGCGCACGCTGCCGCTGGTCGGACGCAGCGTGCCGGTCAGCACGTTGAGGAAGGTGCTCTTGCCAGCGCCGTTCGGCCCGATGATGCAGCAAAGTTCCTTGTCTCGTACGGCGAGGTTCAGAGCCTCCAGCGCCTGCAGTCCGCCAAAGCGGATACCGACATTTTCAGCCTGCAGCAGGATGTCGCTCATTGCGCGCGCCTCCCGCCCTTGAACAGGTCTTTCAGCCGCGCGTAGATCGACAGGATGCCATCCGGCAGGACGAAGACGATGATGACGAAGACACAGCCGAGCAGCAGCGGCCACAGGCTCGGGTTGAAGCTGCTGATCGTCTGCTGCGCGCGCTGAATGAAGATGGCGCCCAGTACTGGCCCAAGCAGCGTGCCGCGTCCGCCGACCGCCACCCAGACGATGACTTCCGTAGACAGAAGCAGCCCGGACAGATCGGGTGCCACCAGCCCGGCCATACAGACATAGAGGGCGCCGGCAAGGCCGGCGATCGCCGCCGACAGGACGAAAGTGACAAGCAGCCGCAATGGCGCGTTGTGGCCGAGCGCGGCCGCCCGGATTTCATTGTCTTGAATGGCGGTCAGCACTGTGCCCCAGCGGCCACGGCTGATCAACCAGAGCGCCAGCACCGTCATGGCGACGATGGCCGAGACGAAGATGTAGCTGGGCAGATCCTGGCTGAGATCGACGTGCAGCCCGCCAAGATCGAACTCGATCGGCGGGATGCCGATCAGGCCGCTGTCGCCGCCGGTGACCGAGCTCCAGGAGACCGCGGCCTGCTGGCAGATGACGCCCATGGCCAGCGTGACGATGGTGAAATAGCTGCCACGGATGCCGCCGAAGAACAGGAAGTAGCCGATGATGGCGGCGACGAAGGCCGCACCCGCCACCGCACCCATGATGCCGAGTAAGCTTCCAAAGGGGATGGCATCATTGAGTGTGACCAGCGCCATGATGTAGCCGCCGATGCCGAAAAAGGCGGCGTGGCCGAAACACAGGATTCCGGTGCGGCCCCAGAAGAAGTCGAGGCTCGCCGCGAACAGGCCGAAGATCAGCGCGTCGCGGATCACCGTCAGCTGATAGCCGCCGGCAAAGAGCGGATAGACGACCGCGAGCGCCACGCAGATGGCGAAGATCAGCAGCCAGTTGCGGTCGCGGGCGATCATCGCGACGCTCCGTTGAACAGGCCGTTGGGCCGCAGCCGGACAGCGACGATGGCCGCCAGCAGCACGATCGCCTGCGCCAGCGACGGCGAGATCTGATAATTGAGGATGCTGGTCAGCCCGCCGACAAAGACGCTGCCGGCGACGAGGCCGCCGATCGAGCCGACGCCGCCGACGATGACGACGAAGAAGGCGTTGGCGAGATAGTTCACCCCCATCTGCGGCAGCACGATCGCCAGTGGCGCGACCAGTCCGCCGGCAAGCCCGGCGATGGCCGCGCCGAAGGTGAAGGCAATGGCGTAGGTACGCCGCGTGTTGATGCCGACGCCCTCGGCCATCTCGCGGTTCTGGATGACGGTTCGGATATCGAGGCCGAAGGGCGTCCGGCTGATCAGCAGGATGACGCCGAGCAAGGTCAGCATGGCGATGCCGATCAGGATCAGCCGGTAGGCCGGATAGACGGTGAAGACGAGATCGAGCGTGCCCTCGATCGGCGGCGTCACCGGCTTGGCGCCGAGGCCGAAGGTCAGTTCCAGCCCTTGCTGCAGGATCAGGCTGACGCCCCAGGTGGCGAGCACGGTCGAGACAGGCCTGGAATAGAGATGGCGGATGATGGCGAATTCGAGGATACAGCCGACCACCGCGCCGGCGATGGGCGCGGCGGCCAGGCCCAGCCAGAACGAGCCGCCCATGCTCTGGACGAAATAGACCGCGAAAGCACCGACGGTGACGAACTCGCCATGCGCCAAATTGGTCACGTTCATCAGCCCGAAGCTGATCGCCAGCCCGAGCCCGACCAGCATCAGGATGCTGATCAGCGTCAGCGCGTTGAGCAGCGTGGTGATGAGAAAATCCATCGCGTCAGGCCGCGCTTGCGAGACGTTGGCGCAGGCCGGCGAGCAGCCCCTCTGCGGCATCGATCGCAGCAGCCTGGTGTGGCTGCAGATCCTGCCCAGCCCACTCGTCGATATGGTCCGACAGCGGATCGACCACTTCGGTACGGTGATTGGCCAGCGTCTCGATGACGGCATGGCCGCAGAACGGCACATAACCTTCGGAGTAGCCGCCCTCATGGGTCATGATCAGACGCCCTTGCGAGGTCTCGGCGGCCAGCGCCACCATGCGCGCGGCGAGCCGCCTGAAGCATTCGCTGTTGAGCATCATGCGGCCGAGCGGATCAAAGCCTGACGCATCGAAGCCGGAAGCGACGATGACGAGGTCCGGTCTGTAGGCGCGCAGCGCAGGTGCGATGACGCGGTCGAAAGCCGCTTCATAGGCGCCGGTGCCGCTGCCCCCCGGCAGAGGTATGTTCATGTTGTAGCCTTTGCCGGCATCTTTCCCGTTGTCGGCCAGCGCACCGCGCCCGGTCGGGTAGAGATTGTCCTGATGCACGGAAATGGTCAGCACCGACGGGTCGGAATAGAACACCGTCTCGGTGCCGTTGCCGTGGTGCACATCCCAGTCGACTATCGCCGCGCGCCCGAGCAAACCTTCATGCTGCAGCCGGCGGACAGCAACGCCGATGTTGGAGAACAGGCAGTTGCCCATCGCCTGGTCGGGTTCGGCATGATGCCCCGGCGGCCGCGCCAACGCATAGGCATTGTCGACGCGGCCGGTCAGCACCGCGCGCATGGCGGCATAGGTGGTGCCGGCAGACAGCAGCGCGATGTCGAAGCTGTTGAGACCGATCGGCGCCTGTGGTCCGGCGAAACCGGAGCCACGTTCGCTCAGCATGCGGATATCGTCGACATGGCGTTGCGTGTGCACGCGCAGCAGGTCCTCGATCGAGACTGGCTCTGGGATGATCGGCACCAGATGACGCGACAGGCCACTGACCTGGATGAGGTTGTTCAGCCGGCGCTTCGAGCCGGGCGATTCCAGATGGCGGCCGGGTTCCACGAAACGGCCGGGCGGCATCATGTCGGCGCTGGGGCCGGTGTCGTGCCACATCAGCTGTTCGTGAAAAACGTAGCCTGTCGCCATCCGCAGCGTCCTCCGAAAACCAGGTGACGCTAGCAGGCTGACGATCATGTGGCCCGACCCGAAAGAGGGGTTGTGCCCGTTATTCTATACCCCTCCCTTCGGAGGGGGATGGGCGCCTGCTGACCCTTGCGCGGCGCGCACCGCCTGCACCCGGTTGGATACCGCAAGCTTGCCGAAAATGTTCTTCAGGTGCCATTTCACCGTGGTTTCGCTCACCGACAGCGCCAAGGCGATATCGCGATTGGACATGCCCTCAGTGAGATAGCGCAGCAGTTCGGCCTCGCGCTGGGTGAGCTGTTCCTTCTCAGCGGCTGGTGCGGCCAGCTTGCGAGTCGCGGCAGGCATTGTCTGCGCGGCGTCGATGATGCGCGTGGCATAGGCTGACAGTGCTGGATCGGTCTTTGCCTGGGCCGCACGCAGCCGCATCAACCCGTCGATAACAGGCCTTCCCTCGTCGACGAAGGAACGGATGAAGCCTGACGGCTGAGCAAGACGAAGTGCTTCGAGAAGATAACGGTCCGCCACGCGTTGGTCATGGGTGGCGCTGACTGCCTTGGCGCGCAGGATCAGCGCGAGGATATGGCGGCGCATGCGCCCGCTGCTTTTCGTTCGCACCAACAATTCGTCGAAAATTCGGGCGGCCGCGGCATAGGATTTCTCGGCCGTCAGCAGGCGGCCTTCGGCGAAGAACTCGAACTCGTTGGCTGTGGTGATGGCCATCGAAGCCTCGGTCCCTTCGCCGCGATGCTCGGTCAGCAGCGCGCGCGCCTCAGCATTGCGGCTCTGGTCGAGCAGCACGCGTATGCGGTCATGCACGATCATCGATGCCAGGCGGCGATACACCGTGCCGCGCACGCGTTGATAGACGCGCTCCAGCATATCCAATGCCGCTTCGGTGCGGCCCGTCAGCTGCAGCACGCGGGCATAGGTCGGCACGCTGGCCAGGGGATAGACGATGACCGCCGCGCCTTCGATCTGCGGTCCGAGATTCTCGACCAGCGTCAACGCCTCGCCCGACGCATTGGTCTCGTAGGCGAGTTCGGCAAGCAGCGTTCCGGCTAGGGCTTCGGCATAGGAGTTTGCACCGATCCGCGCCCTGGCTTCGATGATGGCGTTGCGCAGCAGCCGCTCTGCGGCGGGCAGGCGGCCCGCCGAACGCTCGATCACGGCCATGTAGCAATTGGCGATGGTGACGCCGAGCAGGCTGCCGCTTCGCTCGTGCGCCCGTCGTGCCGCGTCGATGGCGGCGCGGGCACCTTCGAGGTCGCCCAGCGCATAGAGGTTGTAGCCTATGACGTTGGCGGTCGCGCCCTCCATGAACCAGGCATCGGGCGCGATGACGCGCAGGGCCGCAAGGGCTGTGTCGCGCGCCTGATCGAACTGCTCCAGCGTGCTGTGCACGGCAGCGGCGAGGACCACGAGCTCGGCCTTTATCGTCGTGCCGGTCATGGTGCCCGGGTCACTGCCGTCGGCCGGTCCGGCCTCGACCAGCTTGCGCGCGTTGCTAAGCGTCTGCTGCGCAATCTCGGGTTGGCTGCTGTGCACCGCCAGCCACAGCACGACGAGTTGCAGCCGGATGCGCTGGTCAATCAGCGTCCTCGGCAGCAGCGCAAGCAACTGACGCACATAGAGGAGCTGGCACTGGGCGATGAGGTCGAGCGCATTGTTCTCGACGAACACCGCCGCGCGGGCCTGGTCGCCGGCGGCCAACGCGTGCCCGATCGCCTCTGTCAGCATCTTGCGCTCGCCGAACCATTCGGCGGCCGCCAGATGCAGCGGCGCGATCATCTCCGGTTCGCGCCGCTCCATTTCTCGGCTGAGGAAATCGCGGAACAGATGATGGTAGCGGAACCAGCGCCGTTCTTCGTCGAGCGGCACCAGGAACAGGTTGCGCGTCTCGATCTCGGTAATCGCCGCCTCGGCATCGGCCGCCCGCATCACCGCTCGGCAGGCCTCGGCACTGAAGCGTTCGAAGATCGAACTGTAGAGCAGGAATTTTGCGATTGCCGGCGGCAGTTCCAGGAACACTTCGCCCATCAGGAAGTCGGCGACGTTTCGGTTGGCGCCGGTGAAGTTGCCGATGACGGTTTCGGGTGCATGTGCGGCACTCAGCGACAGCGAGGCCAGTTGCAGGCCGGCGGCCCATCCTTCGGTGCGCGAGCACAGGGTTTCCACCGCACCGCTGCTGACGCTCAAGCCCAGCTTGTCGTTGAAGAAGGCTTCCGCTTCTGACGAGGCGAAGCGCAGATCGTCCGGGCCGATTTCGAAGACGTCGCCAAGCACCCGGAGCTTGCCGAGCTGCAGGTCGGGCAGGCTGCGCGAGCCGATGACGAAGGCGACGTTTGCCGGCGCCTGCCGGGTCAGACGCTCCATGAACCGCTTCACCGCCGGCGCCTCGACGGCGTGGTAATCGTCGAAGAACAGGGTGATGTCGGCCTGGCGCGCCGCCAGACCCGCCACAAGTGCCGAGAGCACGACATCGAGCTGGGGGATCGGGCTCGACTGGAAGGCAAGATCGAGTTCCGCCGGACTCTGGACCAGTTGGCGCAGCGCGCCCACCAGATGCGACAGGAAGGCGCCCTCGTCATTGTCCGTCGCTTCGCAAGACAGCCAAGCGGTCAGCCGACCGTGGCGCGCGACTTCCGCGGCCCATTGCGCCATCGTCGTCGATTTACCAAAGCCGGCGGGCGCGGCGAACAGCACGATGCGCGTGTCGATATGGCGCTCCAGCGTCGACAGGATGGTCTCGCGGCGAACCCATCGGCGATGGTGCGGCGACGCTTGGCTGACGGATTGCGGGGCTGTTCTCATCTAGGTCCGCGCAACTTGTCGCTTTTCCGGGGAAAGCGCGGCTCCCTTGCCATTGCTCCACTCCGTTTCGATCAGCGGAATCTGCGGTGCGGCATCGCGCGGCAAGGTTCCCTTGATCCGGGGATCGTCGACGATCTCAAATCCGGTCGCGAAGGGCACGAACCCGCAGGCACTGTAGAACCCGATGACACTGTGATGATCGAAGCTGCTTGTATGCAGCCAGATGCGGCTCGGGTTGAGACACCATGCGAGGTCCAGTGCCCCGGCCATCAGCCGTTTGCCGAAACCCCTGCCGGTCAGGGACGGGAACAGGCCAAAATAGATGATCTCGATCTCGCTGCTGTCGGCGACGAAGAATTCGACCATACCGAGATGGGCGCCGGTCTCGTCATGGCCGTAGTAGAGATGCTGGCGCGGGTCGGCGAAATGCGAGGTGATTTCGGCATCGGACATTTCGGAAACACGGTCCCAAAGCCAGGGCGCGCCGATCTCGAGGAAGATCGCCCGATAGGAAGCGCAGTCGGGCGTCGTGATCCGTGTCATGGCCAAGGGGTGCGCGAGATCGGGCTGCGGAGAGCGCGCCTCCATCCACGTCACCGCATTGGCAAGCTTGCCCGCCGGCAGGCGATGGTAGCCGATGGCGAGATCGGTGATTTCGGCCTGCATCGTGTCTTCGGTGATCAACGCATTCCCCGTCATGTCTTCCAGAGATAGCAGTATCGGCTTGCTGCATCCGATGCCAACTCCCCAAGACCATGGCAGCATCGAACGGCAAACCCTGGACTGAAAGTTTGGCGCGTATGCCTCTTGCATTTCACAGGAATGGCATATGAGATATGATACACCATTCAGAAGAAAGTGAAATATGATGCCTGAGCGGATTGCGGACGAGGCCATTCTGAGCGCGGTCGATGACGGCTTCGCGCGGCAGGTAGCGTTTCTGCAAGACCTCGTGCGTTTTCCTTCGCAGCGTGGCGAGGAACATGCCGCACAATCGTTCATGGCGGCTGCCTTTGAGGCTGACGGCTATGCCGTCGACATGTGGCGCGTCGATGTCGATGCGATTCGCGACCTGCCGGGTTTTTCACCCGTGGCAGTTTCTTATGACGACGCCTTCAATGTCGTTGCCACGCATACGCCGCGAAACGCGACCGGCCGCTCGCTGATCCTCAACGGCCATATCGATGTCGTTCCGACCGGACCGCTCGACCGCTGGGTGCGCGATCCCTACGACCCGGTGATCGAGGACGGCTGGATGCATGGCCGCGGCGCCGGCGACATGAAAGCCGGCCTGTCCGCCTGTCTCTATGCGCTGACCGCCTTGCGCAGCCTTGGCTATCAGCCGGCCGCGAACGTTTACCTGCAGTCGGTGGTCGAGGAAGAATGCACCGGCAATGGCGCGCTTGCCTGCGTGCAGCGCGGCTACCGCGCCGACGCCGCCTTCATTCCCGAACCGCTGGAGCCGAGGCTGATGCGGGCGCAGGTCGGGCCGATCTGGTTCCGGGTCGAGGTCGACGGCGACCCGCAGCATGCGTCGGGTGCATTTTCGGCCGGGGCCAATGCCATCGAAAAGGCATTTGTCATCATCCAGGCGCTGAAGCAACTCGAAATCGTCTGGAATGCGCGCAAGGTCGACGACAAGCATTTCCGTGATCACCCGCACCCGATCCGCTTCAATCTCGGCAAGATCGAAGGGGGCGAATGGACATCGAGCGTTCCGGCGCGATGTGTCTTCGAGATGCGCGTCGCCACCTATCCCGGCCAGAGGCTCGAAGACGCGAGAGCCGAGCTCGAGGCCTGTATCGCCGAAGCGGCGCGTGCCGATCCGTTCCTGGCCAATCGTCCGCCGAGCCTCACCTACAACGGCTTCATGGCCGAAGGCTATGTGCTGGAGGGTGCCGACGAGATGGAATCCGTGCTGCGCCGCAGCCATACCGCCGTCTGGGGCGAGCCGCTGACGGAACACGTCACCTCGGCGACGACGGATGCACGCTTCTTCGGCCTCTATGCCGACACGCCGGCGATCGTCTATGGCCCGATCTGCCGCATGCCGCATGGCTATGACGAGGCCGTCGATCTCGACTCGGTGCGCAAGGTCACCCAGACCATCGCGCTGTTCATCGCCGACTGGTGCGGGCTCGAACCTATCGAGGCTAAGCCATGAATTCGGCTGTCCCCGATGCATTCGGCGAAACACTCGCCGAGGACGCGCCTGATGTTTCGGCGGCCGAAGCGCTCGCCATCCTGCGCCGGTACTATGGGCTGACCGGCACCGCGCGTCCGCTGCCTGGCGAACGCGACCACAATTTCCACATCCAGGCCGACGGCGAGCGTGAGTTCGTTCTAAAGATCTCCCATCCGGCGGAAGAGGCCGGCTTCACCGATTTCCAGAACAAGGCGCTCGACCACATCCTTGCAGTCGACCCCATCTTGCCGGTTCCCTCGGTGCGCAAAAGCCTTGAAGGCGAGCCGCAATTTGCGGCCAGTGTTGGTGGATCGGCGCCGCGCATCATCCGGCTGGTGACTTATCTGCCCGGTCAGCTGCTGTCGCGCTCGCCGACTTCCGATGCGCAGGATCGCAATCTCGGCGTCTTCCTCGCCCGCCTTGGCCGGGCGCTGCGCGGTTTCTTCCACCCGGCCGCCGGCAGCGACCTGCTCTGGGATATCCGTAAGGTCGCCAAGACGCGGCCGATGATGGCGCATATCAGTGACGTTGGCCGGCGGGCGATGGTCGAGCGCGCGATCGACTCCTTCGAGCAGCATGCGGCGCCGGTCATCCCGACCCTGCGCGCGCAGATCGTCCACAACGACATGAACTCCTACAATGTGGTGATGGACGCGTCGCGGCCGGAGGTCGTCAGCGGCATCCTCGATTTCGGCGACATGATCCATTCGCCGCTGATCTGCGACCTCGCCATCGGCGCCGTCTATCGCTGGCCGGCGCAAGGCCATCCGCTGGCGCCGGCCGCGCGCTTCGTCGCCGGCTATCAGTCCGTGCAGCCGCTCGAGGAGGAAGAGATCAGCATTCTCTTCAATCTGATCCGTGCCCGCCTTGCGCTCATCGTCAACATCGCCAGTTGGCAGGCCGAGCGCTTCCCGGCCAAGCGCGACTATGTGCTGCGCCTCGCCACCGAGGTCTGGGCCTCGCTTGAAAAGCTGGATGGTCTGTCATCCACCGATGCCCGCCGCTATTTTCTCGACAATTCCAATCCGGAGTAAATGCTCGTGTCCCAGTCCTCGCCATATCCTTCAAATGCCGACGCGGCTGCATCGGAGCGCGCGCTGCTCGAGCGCCGCGCCAGGCTGCTCGGGCCGACTTACCGCGCCTTCTACCGCAACCCGATCCATCTGGTGCGTGGCAGCGGTGTGTGGCTCTACGATGCCCAGGGTCGCAGATTCCTCGACGCCTATAACAACGTCGCCTCGGTCGGACACTGCCATCCGCGTGTCGTCGAGGCGCTGTCGGCGCAGGCCGCCACGCTCAACACCCACACACGCTATCTCAGCGAGATCATCCTCGACTACGCGGAGAAACTTCTCGGCACCGTGCCGGCCCACCTCGGTCATGCCATGTTCACCTGCACCGGCAGCGAGGCCAACGACCTCGCCATCCGCATCGCCCAGCATTCCAGCGGCGGCACCGGGGTGATCATCACCGACTTTGCCTATCACGGCGCCACCATCGCGACGGCGCAGCTGTCGCCGGCGGCGGTCGGGGCAAAGGGCGTGCCCGCGCAGCACCGCACCGTGACAGCGCCGGACACGTTCCGCGACCATGGCCGGGCCGCGCATGATTTCGCCAGAAATGTCGCGGCCGCCATCGAAGATATGCGCGCAAAGAATATCCGGCCGGCAGCGCTGCTTCTCGACTCGGCCTTTTCCAGCGACGGTATTTTCTTTCCGGATGCGGCGGTGATGCGCGAAGCGGCGGATCACATCAAAAAGGCCGGCGGCATCATCATCGCCGATGAAGTCCAGTCCGGCTTCGGCCGGCTTGGCCAGGGAATGTGGGGTTTCGCCAATTATGGAAT
>NZ_RZQY01001100.1:0-1096 GCF_003998575.1 Mesorhizobium sp. M7A.F.Ca.CA.001.10.2.1
AGCGGCGATGTCCTCGATGCGGCCAAGCGAATTGCCTGGTTTGTCGGCCTTGGCAAACAGCGTGCGCACGCGGGTCTCGGCTGCCGTGTCGGCCGCCGGCAGGTTGGCCAACAGGTTGCGAAAATCGTCGAAAGGCAGTGCGCTGGTCATCTTGTTATCGATCATTCCCTGGAGTTGGTGAGCGGCATAGCCGCCTTGCGGGGTTGGCACAACCTCCGGGATGATGGGCCTGCATTTGCCGCAAAGCCGGCCCCGAAGGGCGCAATCGCGAGGGCTTGCATTGGCTTTGCCATTGCACCATGTGGAGGTGGAACAAGGGATTCCGGATGGAAGCCCAAGAGAAAGTCATGACGGCCATCGAATCCCCGTGCATCCTGGTCTGTTCGATCGACATGAAAACCGGCTTCTGTTTCGGTTGCGGTCGCACGCGCGAGGAAATCGGCGCCTGGATCGGGATGACGACGGAAACGCGCCGCAGCGTCATGGCGCAATTGCCGGCCCGGCTGGAGACGGTCGAACGCCGGCCGCGCCGGGAAACTCGCCGCACCCGTATGGCGCGCGAACGCGGCGCGCTATCGTGAGGTGCGGATGAGCCGGTTGTTCTGGATTTTGATGGCCGCGATCGGGGTGGGAGCAGTCCTGCTCATGCTCAATGATTCCGCCGGCAGCACGCTCGGCGTCGAGAACAACGATTTCAGCCGGCTGATCTGGCTCGGTGCCTTTGGCGCCCTTATCGGCGCCGGCCTGCTTCGCTCGGGCCGCCCCCTGGGCGCCATGGCCCGCAATCTCGGCGCCTGGGCGGCGATCGCACTCGCGCTGATCGCCGGCTACCAGTATCGCTATGAGTTGCAGGATGTCGCCAGCCGGGTGACCGCGGGCCTTGTTCCCGGCAGCCCGCTTGCGCTTGGCGTCGAGGACGGCCACGCCACGGTGACGCTCGACAAGGCGGACAACGGCCATTTCGAAGCGCGCATCCTGATCAATGGCAACCCGGTCCGGGCCGTGGTGGATACCGGCGCGACCAGCACCGTGCTGACGTCGCAGGATGCGCAGGCCGCCGGATTCAATCCAGCGGCGCTCAACTACACCATACCGG
>NZ_RZQY01001101.1:0-1093 GCF_003998575.1 Mesorhizobium sp. M7A.F.Ca.CA.001.10.2.1
GAGGTCCATCATTGTTCGCCATTCCGCACGGCCTGTGTGGATTGTACCGGATTATCACGAGGTTGGGCAGCGCCTATCTCTGCCTCCTCAAAGGAGATCAATCATGTCCAATATCCAACAATCCGGCACCTTCGCCCCCGCCACCTTCAAGCTTGGCAGCCGCACCGTGAAGCGGCTCGGCTACGGCGCCATGCAGCTCGCCGGGCCCGGCGTGTTCGGGCCGCCCAAGGACCATGACGCGGCATTGGCCGTGCTGCGCGAGGCGATTGCGCAGGGGATCGACCATATCGATACCAGCGACTTCTACGGCCCGCACGTCACCAACCGGCTGATCCGCGAAGCACTGGCACCCTACCCCGACGATCTCGTCATCGTCACCAAGATCGGTGCGCGGCGCGGGCCCGATGGCTCCTGGCTGCCGGCTTTCTCTCCCGAGGCGCTGACCCAGGCGGTGCACGACAATCTAAGCAATCTTGGGCTCGATGTGCTCGACGTCGTCAACCTGCGCATCATGTTCGATACCCATGGCCCCGCCGAGGGATCGATCGAAGCGCCACTCACCATCCTGGCCGGGCTTCAGCAAAAAGGTTTGGTCAGGCATATCGGGCTGAGCAACGTGACGCCGGCGCAGATCGCCGAAGGGCGCCGTATCGCCGAGATCGTCTGCGTGCAGAATCAGTACAATCTTGCGCATCGCGGCGACGACGCCCTGATCGACGACCTTGCCCGCGACGGCATCGCCTATGTGCCGTTCTTCCCGCTCGGCGGCTTCAACCCGCTGCAATCCTCCACCCTGTCGGACGTCGCAACGCGCCTCGGCGCCACGCCAATGCAGATTGCGCTCGCCTGGCTGCTGCGCCGCGCGCCCAACATCTTGCTGATTCCCGGCACATCGTCGGTCGGACATTTGCGGGAGAACCTCGCTGCGGCTGAACTCAAGCTTTCAGGGGATGTGCTTCAGGAGTTGGATGGGATGGCCAAGGCGGCGTAAGGCGCGACCAGTTTCCCCCTTTGAGGGGGAGATGTCGCCAAAGGCGACAGAGGGGGTCGGCACGACCGGGCGCGACCTCCTGCGGCAGATGAAGGTTGGCGC
>NZ_RZQY01001102.1:0-1086 GCF_003998575.1 Mesorhizobium sp. M7A.F.Ca.CA.001.10.2.1
AAGGCGCGCGGGCTTAAAACAATCCGGACCTCTGTCGGATCGCAGCCCCATGCCACGTCCTTGGTTCGACCCCAGCGAAAAGGGCTCGAACCACTAGGAGGGACCACCATGAGCATTTCCGAAACCGCGCCCGTCTCGCCGGGCGCTTTATGGACCGGCCGCGCGCTCAGCGGCGTTATCGTGCTGTTCATGATCTTCGATGGCGTCATCAAGCTGCCGCCGCTCGATGTCGTCACCCAGACGATGGTGCCGCTCGGCTGGCCGGCCGATGCCAATGTCGCGCGCATGCTGGGCGTCATCAGCCTGATCTCGACCGCTCTCTATGCACTGCCGCGCACCTCGGTGCTCGGCGCCATCCTGCTCACCGCCTATATGGGCGGCGCTATCGCCACCAATGTCCGCGTCGACAACCCGCTGTTCTCGCACATGCTGTTCGGCGTCTATCTCGGCATTATCCTGTGGGGCGGCCTGTATCTGCGCGATGCCAGGGTCCGCGCGCTGATCCCGTTCAGCCGTTAGATCCAGATCGAAGCATCGCTTTCCGCTGAAAGCCTGACCCTTTGCCGGGTAATGTCTCAGGGATCGAATCGCGGAGTTGCGAGTTAGAGATTCGCCTGGCGGCGGAGGCGGCTCCTATCGGAGAGGAACGATGATGAAGAAAATGATGCTTTTGATGGCGCTGCTGGTGCCGCTCGCCGCTTGTTCGCAAACGGAAAAAGGCGCGGCCGTAGGCGGCCTCGGTGGCGCTGCCGTCGGTGCGGCGGTCGCTGGCGATCCGGTTGAAGGCGCCGTCGTCGGTGGTGCTGTCGGCGCCGTTGCCGGCGCGCTGATCGGCCGGGCGAGCGAGCGTGGCGAATGCCGCTACCGTGATCGCCGTGGCCGCGTCTACGTCGACCGCTGCCCGGACGGTTATTGATCGGCAGCTCTTACAGACAGAACTGGACAGGAAAACGGCGGGCACATGGCCCGCCGTTTTCCTGGATGCGAATAGAGCAATTATTCGGCGGTGGCGGCTTCCGCCTCGGCCGGTGCAGCGGCGGCGGCCGCAACAGCAGCAGCGGCATCTTCCTGCGCCTTCTTCAGAAG
>NZ_RZQY01001103.1:0-1084 GCF_003998575.1 Mesorhizobium sp. M7A.F.Ca.CA.001.10.2.1
TCCCTGAGCTCGTCGAACCGCTTTGGCGGAAAGCGCCTGAAAAGCTCGATCAGGCGTCGCGAGCGCTGCCCCGCCACGCCGATCTTGCGCAGCGTTACGACCAGCGGCGGCAAGGCGCCAATATCACACAGCGCGATGGCGACGGCGATCCTGACTTCGCGCGAGCGGTCACGATCGAGCGCCGAAAGCAGGTTTGCCACCGCGTTTTCCGAACGCAGCGCCGCCAGCATCTCGGCCGCGTGGACGCGTTCGGCGCCGTTGCCTTTTTCAAGCTGGGTGCCGACAAGGGTCGGCAGGCCACATTCATTGAAGGCTGAAAGGAGCTCGTCGTGCTCCTCGCCACGCAACAGCGAAATAAACTCGAAGCCGGCATCGATCGCCACCCTCGCCGGTACCGCAAGCAGCGCCGTCTTCAATGCCTCGCGATCCCGATTTTCGGTGAAGGCGATCAGCGCCGTCAGAAGAAGGCGCCGCTGATCGGCGCCCGCCGTCCCCCGGCGCTCCTGCAATACCCGACGCACGATCAGCAGAAGCATGATCGCCAGGGAAAGGGCACTGAGCAGGATGGATAGGTGCCAGATGTACAACATGATCAGAACCGCGCGGTTAGGCCGAGCCCGAATGTGGTTCGGTCGAATGTCGGGCGCTGCTCATGGGCGAGGCTGCCGCGCAGCGTCAGCGGATCGGTAACGTCCCAGGAGATGCCGGCAAAGATGGTACGCGTCGGCACCAGCGAGCCGTCGGAGATCTCGGGGGCATCCGCATAGCCACCAAACACATTGACGCTCGGGATAACTGCAACATCGGCTCGCAGGACATAACCATCGGCGCGCGTGCCGATGTCGTCGGCTGCGTGGACCCAACGTGCCGAAAGCCCCAGCCGGCCGTCCAGGACATAGACCTGCACCCAAGGCGAGATTGTGGTGACCTCGGCGGTGGCGAAATTGTCATAGCGAGCATCGATGTTGAGCGAGAACGGACCGAGCGCTTTCGCGGGCGCCATGATCCGCCACGAAGCGCCGGCCCCGACCGAATATCGTGCCAGGAAGTCGGCATCCGGCGTCGCCGCTGCCAGCACATAGGC
>NZ_RZQY01001104.1:0-1072 GCF_003998575.1 Mesorhizobium sp. M7A.F.Ca.CA.001.10.2.1
GTCGATGCGCGCTCCGGCCTCGCCGTCAACGATCTCGCCGCCGATGTCTCGATTGCCGGCGGCGTCGCCAGGATCAACCGGTTGACCGGAACGCTGTCGACGCGCGGCAGCCTGTCGGCCAGCGGCACGGTCGGCATCAACCCGGCGCAGGGTTTTCCGGCCGATTTGTCGATCAAGCTGGTCGACGGCCGCTATACGGACGGAAGGGTGGTGACCGCCAATCTCGGCGGCGACCTGACGATCAAGGGACCGCTGACCTCCGCACCGGTCATTGCCGGCACCGTCAATCTCGCCAAGACGGTGATCACCGTTCCGGACAAATTGCCGGGCTCGCTGGCAGCGCTCGACGTCAAGCACAAGAACGCGCCAGGTGCGGTCAAGGCACAGGACAAGGCGCTGCGGCCGCCGACGACCAGCGGCAAGGGCGGCGGTAGCGGCCTTGCACTCGATGTCACGGTCAACGCGCCGAACCAGATCTTCATCCAGGGCAGGGGCGTCGATGCCGAACTTGGCGGCTCGCTGAAGCTGACCGGCCCGGCCTCGTCGCCGCAAGCGGTCGGCACCTTCACCCTGCAGCGCGGACGGCTGTCGATCCTCGGCAAGCGGCTGACCTTCACCGAAGGCACGGTCGGATTTTCCGGCTCGCTGGTGCCCTATCTCAATTTGACGGCGACCACGACGACGACCGGCGCCACCGTCACCATCGTGGTGTCGGGCGAGGCGACCAATCCGAAGTTCACCTTCTCCTCGGTGCCGGCGCTGCCCGAGGACGAGGTGCTGGCGCAATTGATCTTCGGCCGCTCGATGTCGAATCTGTCGCCGCTGCAGATCGCCCAGTTGGCCGAGGCCGCCGGGCAACTGGCCGGCGTCGGCGGCTCGACGTCGCTGCTCGAAAACCTGCGCAGCGCCATTGGTGTCGACGACCTCGACGTCACCACCGACGACCAGGGCGGCACGGCGGTTTCGGCGGGCAAATACCTCAACGACCGCACCTATGTCACGATCCAGAAAGGCGACAAGCCGGGCTCGGGCAAGGCTACGATCGACCTCAATGTCGGGCGCGGCGTCAAGC
>NZ_RZQY01001105.1:0-1071 GCF_003998575.1 Mesorhizobium sp. M7A.F.Ca.CA.001.10.2.1
CCTCTGGCCTGCCGGCCATCTCCCCCTCAAGGGGGGAGATCAGCAGCTCGAACCTCTCGCTTACATCCAGATATCGAAGATTGGCGAAAGCGACGCCACAGCCAATCTCCCCCCTTGAGGGGGAGATGGCCGGCAGGCCAGAGGGGGGCGACATGGAACGCAAGCTTAATTCCAAGATGCTGTTGGAACAGTCCCTACTGCGCCGCCTTGATCTCGCTGACGATCTTCGAATAGTCGCGCTGGGCGTCGCCGACGTCACGCAACTGCTCGAACTTGACGAGATCGGCCACCGGCATCGCCATGTTGGGGAATTTGGCCAGGAAATCGGCCGGCAGGCTTTCCATGGCTGGCTTGTTCGGCACCTTGTAGTCGATGTTCTGCGCCGCCCAGGCGTGGTTCTTGGCGTCGAGCATGAAGTTGATGAACTGGAAGGCGGCATCCTTGTTGGCGGAGGCCTTCATCACCACCATCGTGTCAACCCAGAGGTCGGAGCCTTCCTTGGGAATGACGTATTTGATCTCTGGCTTTTCGGCGATGCCGTAATTGCACCAGCCGTCCCATGCCTGCACCATCAGCGCCTCGCCGGACACCAGCTTGGAATAGAAGGTGGTGTCGTCATAGGCGAGCAGGGTCTTCTTGGCCGAGATCAGCAGATCCTTGACCTCAGCCATCTTGGCCGGGTCGGTTTCGTTGACCGAATAGCCCTTGTCGAGCTGGCCAGCAGCCAGCAGCCAGCGGTCGGTCGCCAGCATGGTGGTCTTGCCCTTCAATTCGTCGGATGGCGCGAGCAGGTCGCTCCAGCTGGTGGGCGCAACCTTCATCAGGTCCGAACGGTAGCAGAGGCCGGTCGTGCCCCAGGTGTAGGGCACCGAGAATGCATTGCCGGCATCGTGCGGCAGCTTGGTTGCCTCGGGATAGAGATTGGTGAGGTTCGGGATCTTGGCGTGGTCGATCGGCTCGGTCAGGCCGAGCTTGTTCAGCACCTCGGCGAAGGGCGAAGAAACGAAGACCACGTCATAGCCCTTGCCGCCGGCGGCGATGAGCTTGCCCATGATCTCTTCATTGGTGGCG
>NZ_RZQY01001106.1:0-1051 GCF_003998575.1 Mesorhizobium sp. M7A.F.Ca.CA.001.10.2.1
ATATAGGGCCGTTCGAAGAAGTCGAGCCCGGCCTTGGCCGCGTCGGCAAAAGCGCGGACCATATTCGAGGGAATGGCGAAGCCGATGCCGATCGAACCGCCGCTGCGGCTGTAGATGGCGGTGTTGATGCCGACCAGCTGGCCGCCCATGTTGATCAGCGCGCCGCCGGAATTGCCAGGATTGATGGCGGCGTCGGTCTGGATGAAGAAGCTGGAATCGGAGACGCCGATATGGCTGCGGGCCAGTGCCGAGACGATGCCGCTGGTGGTGGTCTGGCCGACGCCGAAGGGGTTGCCGATGGCCAGCAACAGGTCGCCGACCTCAAGCGCGTCGGAATCGCCGATGGCGATAACCGGAAACGGCTTGTCCGAGGTGATCTTGAGCACGGCGAGGTCGAGTGTCTCGTCCTTGAGCAGCACCTTGCTGTCGAACTCACGCCCATCAGCGGTCGCCACCTTGACCCGGTCGGCATCCTTGATGACGTGGTAATTGGTGACCACGACGCCGGTCGGATCGACCAGCACGCCGGAGCCGAGCGAAGACTGTGCACGCGGCTGCGAGCGACCGAAGAATTCCTCGAAGAACGGATCGCCGTCGAAAGGCGACGTGACCTTGGCCGTCTGCGAGGCATAGACGTTGACCACGGCCGGGGCTGTCTGCTTGACCAGCGGCGCAAACGACAATTGCACCTCCTCGCGGCCGAAGGGTACGCGCTTGTCGGGACCAGCCGTGGCGTTTTCGCCTTCCACGCCATGCAGCAGGTCGGTCAGCACATCGGACAGGCCGGGATCGGTCTTCGTCTCCTCGGCCAATGCCTGCCTGACCACCGGTGCGGCCGCAAACGCCATGATGGCGAAAAGCAGAACAAGGGGCAGTCTTCTGGCGCGCATTCGCGAATCCTCCAAGGCAAGTTCGGGGGCATTGTCCCGACGATTGTGCAAAATGAAAGGCTAAGCCGCTGAAATCCGACTATTTGGGCAGCAAAACAGCTACAGCTGACCTTGAAACCGAAAACCTCGTGGCCCTGATGAAAAAACAACTCCTGTCTTTC
>NZ_RZQY01001107.1:0-1044 GCF_003998575.1 Mesorhizobium sp. M7A.F.Ca.CA.001.10.2.1
ATTCCCGCCAACTATCTCGTGCTGCCGACGCTGATCTATCAGAAGCTGGCCGGCGGCGGCCCTGCCGTGCTCGGCGAAACCGCGTTCCTGTCGGTGCTGATCGGCATCATCGCCATGGCGGGCATCCTTGCCCAGGAGATCATGAGCCGCCGCCGCGACTATCGCATCAGCTCCACGTCGCTTTCGGCTGAGCCATACGAACTCGGCCGCTGGCGGCCTACGGTCCAGGCCGGCATGTGGCTGCTGATCATCGTGGTGCTGTTCCTGCCGCTGTTCGGGCTGGTTCTGACATCGCTGGTGCCGGGCTACGGCATCGCGCTCACCGCCAAGACGGCGACGCTCGACAATTATCGCTTCGTGCTGTTCGAGCATGACGCGGCCGGCCGCGCCTTCTTCAACAGCTTCTGGCTGTCGATCGCGGCGGCCTTCTTCGCGGTCCTGGTTGCCGTGCCGATCGGCTATCTGATCGCCTGGGGCAAGCAGCGCTGGGTGCGGCTGCTCAATCTGTCGGTGGAACTGCCCTATGCACTGCCCGGTGTGGTGCTGGCCATCGCCTCGCTGCTCATGTTCCTGCGGCCGATCCCGCTGACCGGCATCCAGCTCTACAACACCGTCTGGATCATCCTCTACGCCTATCTCGCCCGTTTCCTGGTGCTGGCGCTGCGGCCAACCATCAGCGGCTATCACCAGATCGACCGGGCGCTGGAGGAGGCTGCGCAAGTGGCAGGCGCCGGGCTGTTCACGCGCATGCGCACGATCATCTTTCCCTTGGTGGCACCGGCGGCGATCGCCGGCGGCCTGCTGATCTTCATGACGGCGCTGAGCGAACTCACCGTTTCGGCGCTGCTGTGGTCGTCGGGCTCGGAAACCATCGGCGTGGTGATGTTCTCCTTCGAGCAGGGCGGCGATTCCAACTATGCGGCGGCGATGTCCGTCATCACCGTGGCGGTCACCTTCGTGCTGATGCTGGTCACCAATCTGCTTGCCCCCTACCTTCCGACCGGAGTGCTGCCATGGCGCGATTGAGCCTGGACAATGTGACCA
>NZ_RZQY01001108.1:0-1041 GCF_003998575.1 Mesorhizobium sp. M7A.F.Ca.CA.001.10.2.1
GCGCATTGTTGCCGGTAGCGGAATTGAGCGCTTGCGCGGAAGCCGGCAGGCAAACGCCCGCCAGCACTGCCGTGGCCAGCATTGCCACTGTGAAGATCGTTGATGGCCGAAGTGCCGACATTCGCTCATTCCCGCGCAAAAAACTCTGCCCACTGATATAGGACGTTTGCGCGGCGATGCCATGGCCAGCGGGTCGAGCATCACGAAATCGGGCAGTCCGATCGCTTTGTTCTGCGATTCCAGCAGTGAACCGCAGATAGTCGTCATATGACGACTATGAAACGTCAGCGGCTTTAGTCAGTGTCCGCACGTAAATTTTCGGTTTCATCCGGCATAAGTTAATGTATTCTAATTGAGTCAGAGCTCCGCAAGTGGGAATGCGGATGCTCTGTTTTAATGCATTGAACCTTATTGCGCAGTGCCGGCATCCTTATTGCAATTGCATGAGCATAGCGGTGGCGTCGCCTTAAGCAGGCATTGAGGCGCGCCCCCGTAAAACGGGGGGTAAGTGCATGGCTTTGTTTTCAAAGCGTGGTGGCTTTGCCATCAAACGCGCATTCGCGGTTCCGGGTTCCGGTATCGACGCTGCCAATGCCCATGTGGCAGAGGTATCCCAGCAAGCAGGGCTTGCCCGCCAAGCGCTGCCCGGCAGTTCGCCTTGTTCGCTTCGTGCGGCGCAAGCGTGGACTTTGTTCAAACTTGGACCGGTGGCACGTGCGCAAGAAGCGTCTGGCTCGGGTCGCCGTCGCCGGCCAGGTGTGATTGCCGGACGGTTGATGGTCCTCCTCGGCGCCACCGCGCTGGTGGGTTTTCCGCCGATACCGGCGGCGCATGCTCAGTTCGTCATAGACGAGAACGGCCCGGATGCTCCGGACAGGGGACCTGGTGGCTTTGACGCAGATGGCGATAATGGCGATCCCGGCGGATCGATTACAAATGCGACCCCTGGAGCCGTAAACAACGTTCCGCAGATAAACGTCAACGCATCTGGATTTGGCGGCACGGCGAATGGCGGCGATGGCGGCGACGGCGGCGAAGGCC
>NZ_RZQY01001109.1:0-1040 GCF_003998575.1 Mesorhizobium sp. M7A.F.Ca.CA.001.10.2.1
GGAATATTGGTCGACGGCGATGGCGCCAGTCTTGGTCATCTCCAGTCCGATGCCTTCCAGGCCCATATTCTCGGTGTTGGGAATGCGGCCGATGGCCAGCATCACCTGGTCAACGGTCAGCACCTCGCCGCCGCTGACGAGCGCGTCGAGCCGGCCGTCCGGCCGCTTGCGGATCCATTCGGACACGGAATGGCAGAGGATCCTTATCCCCTTCTTTTCCATCGTCTCGTGCAGCATGCGCCGTAGGTCCATGTCGAACCGGCTCAGGATCTCCTTGCCGCGATAGACCAGCGTGGTGTCGACGCCGAGACCGTGAAAAATGTTGGCGAACTCGACGGCGATGTAGCCGCCGCCCTCGATCATGATCGCCTTGGGCAGTTTCTTGAGGTCGAAAGCCTCGTTGGAAAAGATACAATGTTCATGGCCGGGCAGCGCCGGATGCGCCGCCGGGCGGCCGCCGGTAGCAATCAGGATCTGGTCTGCTGTGACGGTGCGATCCTCGCCCAGAAGATGCACGACATGCGGATCGACGATCATGGCGCGCGAATGGAAGGTCTCGCCGCCGGCGCCCTCGACGTTCCTGACGTAGATGGCCTCCAGCCGGCTGATCTCGCGATCCTTGTTGGCGACCAGCGTCTGCCAGTCGAAGCTGGCTTCCGGCACCGTCCAGCCATAGCCGGCGGCGTCGGCAAAATGCTCGGGAAATTGCGAGGCATAGACATAGAGCTTTTTCGGCACGCAGCCGCGGATGACGCAGGTGCCGCCATAGCGGTATTCCTCGGCGATGCCGACACGCTTGCCGAGTGCCGCGGCGACACGCGCCGCCCTCACCCCGCCCGAACCGCCGCCGATGACGAAAAGATCGTAGTCGTAACCAGCCATGACGCGGCTCCCAGGCTTCAGAAATGTGTCAGACAGGTAGGCCGCAAACCGTCAAAAGAAAAGCCCGGACAGGCCGGGCTTTCGCGGGAGGCCGCAAGGCCATTGAAAATGCGGGGTCAGTTGTTGTCCGCAGGGGCCGCGCCATCGGCGGGCGCGGC